>NZ_JBMDJS010000020.1:0-79168 GCF_057809315.1 Herbaspirillum sp. FG34
GTGAGCTGGCGGCGCGCCGCATGAAGTAATGTGCAAAAAAACGAGAACAAGACAGCACGCCAATTTCCTTTAGAAAAATCGGGACGAGTGAGACGATGTTAAGCAAAGTGATGAACCTGGGCCGCCTGCTCTCGGATGTGGCGCGCCGCTTTCCGGAAGAGCCGGGACTGATCCTGGCACAAGGCGCCGCCGATGGCAGTGACCGCCTGATCTGCTGGCGCGAGATCAATGCCCGCGTCGATGCGCTGGCGCACGCCCTCACCCGTCGTGGCGTCAAGAAGGGCGACAAGATGCTGGTCCACTCACGCAACAACCAGCAGATCTTCGAGAGTGCCTGGGCCGCCTTCAAGATGGGCGTGGTCTGGGTGCCGACCAATTTCCGCATCACGCCGCCCGAGGCCGCTTATCTGGGCCAGTCCAGCGGCGCCTGCGTGATGCTGTATGACCGTGGTTTCGCGCAGTATGTCGACGCGGTGAAATCCGCCTCGCCGGCACTCGAACACGTGGTGGCCCTGGCCGACGCACGGCCGGGCGAACTCGATTACGAAGCGCTGGTGGCCGATGGCAGCGGCGAGTCCTTCCCCGAGGCCGAAGTCGATTACGACGATCCGCTGTGGTTCTTCTACACCTCCGGCACCACGGGTCATCCCAAGGCGGGGATGCTCTCGCATGGCCAGATGGCCTTCGTGGTCACCAATCACCTGGCCGACCTGATGCCGGGCCTCACGCATCAATCGCGCTCGCTGGTAGTGGCACCGCTGTCGCACGGCGCAGGCGTGCATGCCGTGGTCAATACCGCGCGCGGTGCGGCCAGCATCCTGCTCTCGTCCGAACGGCTGGTGGTCGAGGAAGCCTGGCAGCTGGTGGAGAAATACAAGGTGGACAATCTCTTCACGGTGCCCACCATCGTCAAGATCCTGGTCGAGGATGAGTCCGTCGACCGCTACGACCACAGCTCGCTGAAACACGTCATCTATGCCGGTGCGCCCATGTATCGCGCCGACCAGGTCCACGCATTGAAGAAGCTGGGCAAGGTGCTGGTGCAGTATTACGGCCTGGGCGAAGTGACCGGCAACATCACCTTCCTGCCGCCTTACCTGCACTTCGAGGATGACGCCCATCCGCAGGCGCGCGTAGGGACCTGCGGCATGCCGCGCACCGGCATGCAGATCGCCATCCTCAATGACGACGGTCAGGAACTGGCCCCCTTCGAGACCGGCGAAATCTGCGTGCGCGGACCGGCCGTCTTCATGGGCTATCACAACAATCCCGAGGCCAATGCCAAGGCCTTCAAGCATGACTGGTTCCATACCGGCGACCTCGGGCATGTGGACCGGGATGGCTTCCTCTACATCACCGGACGTTCATCGGACATGTACATCTCGGGCGGCTCCAACGTCTATCCGCGCGAGATCGAGGAAGCCCTGCTGACGCATCCGGCGGTCTCCGAAGTGGCCGTGCTGGGCGTGCCCGATCCCAAGTGGGGCGAAAGCGGGCTGGCGGTGATCGTCTGCAAGGCAGGACAGCAGGTCGATGGCGAAGCCTTGCTGGCGCATCTGGAGACGCGCATCGGCAAGTACAAGTGGCCACGCCGTTTCGTCTACTGGGACAGCATGCCCAAGTCGGGCTACGGCAAGATCGTCAAGAAACAGATCAAGGCGCTGCTGGAAGAGCAGGGCGACTACCGTCTATGAAACTCTCCAGAAAACCTGGCGAGACCACGGCCAGCGCCGGTTTCCTGGCGGTGCGCAAATTCCTTCATGCAGGCCAGCCGAGCTATCCGCGCACGCTGGACCTGGAGGCCGACCCCGCCGAGGAACTTCGTATCACCCTGCAACCCGGCACCCCGGTCGGCCCGGCCTTGCGCCGCGTGCTGGCACGCTATGGCCAGCGCGGCGGCGTCGGGCGACTGTGCGGCGGGACCGCGCGACGCCTGCATTACCACCGCATCGAACAGACCGGCGACCCCAGCCGGCCTTATGACTATGGACCACCGCATGTATTGGAAGGCGTCATCAGCTTCGTGACCGGTGCCATCACCATCGGCCAGAACGCCGACGGAAAAGTTTTACTGCATTGCCACTCAGGTTTCATCGATGGCGATGGCACGCTGCATGGCGGCCATCTGCTGCTCGACACGGTGGAGGTGGGCGACGATCCGCTCATCCTGCGCCTGTGCCTGTTCTCCCGCAGCGCCTTCGTCGTCAACAGCGATGAAGAGACGCACTTCAGTCTATTGCATCCGACACCCATGGAATGATGATGACGCACCCCGCCCATGACAGCGACTCCCTTGACGACAACATCCACGTAGAACAGGGCCAGCTCGGCAAGCTGGTGATGGCCCGCCTCAAACCCAACCAGGACCTCACCGAAAGCGTGGAAGCGCTGTGCCGCCAGCACGGCATGGACAAGGCCATCGTGCGGGGCGCCATCGGCAGCCTCATCGATGCCCATCTGCAATACGCCACGCCGACCGGTCTGCGCGAGATGGAGATCAACGGGCCGGGGGTGGAAATCCTCAATGTGTTCGGCGAAATCGGATTTGCCGATGGACCTGCCAGCGCGCATCCGCTGCAAGGCGTGGTGGCCGATACGGAGGGGCGCATCTTTGCCGGTCGCTTCGTGCGCGGTGCCAATCTCTCTTTCATCACCATCGAGATCACCTTGCAGGAATGGATTGCGGTCAAGCAATCCGAAGCGCTGCCGGCCTGAATCACTTTCCTGGCTCCCATGAAAAATGCCGCCCGGCTCATCACCGGGCGGCATTGTTCAATTCTTGAACTAACTACCGAATCAGGCTTCCGTATGCAGCGTGGCTTCGGCTTCCTGTTCGATCTCGACTTCGGCGCGCGCTGCTTCTTCTTCGCTCAGCAGCCCGCCTTCCCACTTGGCGACCACGGCCGAAGCGATCGAGTTGCCCACTGCGTTGGTGGCCGAACGGCCCATGTCGAGGAAGGTATCGATGCCCAGGATCACCAAGAGGCCCGCTTCCGGAATGTTGAACTGGTGCAGGGTCGCGGCAATCACCACCAGCGAAGCGCGCGGCACGCCGGCAATGCCCTTGGAGGTCAGCATGAGCACCAGCATCATGGTGATCTGGGTGGAGATGGGCATGTGGATGCCATAGGCCTGGGCGATGAAGAGCGTGGCGAAGGTGCAGTAGATCATCGAACCATCGAGGTTGAAGGAATACCCCATCGGCATGACAAAGCTGGAAATCTTGCGCTTGACACCGAAGCGATCCAGCGCATCCAGCAGCTTGGGATAGGCCGCTTCCGAGCTGGCGGTGGCAAAGGCCAGCAGGAAGGCTTCCTTGATCAGGGCCAGCAGATGGAAGATGCGCTTCTTCAGGAACACGAAGCCCACCGCAATGAGCAGCAACCACAGCAGCACCAGCGAGAAATAGAAGTCACGCATGAAGACCGCGAAACTGACCAGGATGTCGAGACCATTGACGGCAACCGTTGCCGCCATGGCGGCAAACACGGCCACGGGTGCGAACTTCATGACGTAGACCGTGATCTTGAGCATGGTGTGCGAGAGGTCGTCGATGACGGCCAGCAGGTGCTTGCCACGCTCCCCCAGGGCCGCCAGGGCGATGCCGAAGAACATCGAGAACACCACCACCTGCAGGATTTCGTTCTGCGCCATGGCTTCCACAATCGACTTGGGTACCAGGTGGTTGAAGAATTCCTTGACCGTGAACTTGCCGGTGGCCAAGCCCGCACCGGCAGCATCCGGCGAAGGCAGCGCCACGCCGGCACCCGGTTGCAGCAGGTTGGCCATGATCATGCCCAGCGCCAGCGAGACCAGCGAGGCGATGAAGAACCAGGCCAGCGACTTGCCGAAGATGCGGCCCACCGACTTGGCATCCCCCATATGGGCGATGCCCACCACCAGGGTCGAGAACACCAGCGGTGCAATGACCATCTTGATGAGGCGCAGGAACAGGTCCGAGGCAATCGAGACGTAGCCGGCCAACTCCTTGGCCTCATCCTTGCCGTAGTGGTTGAAAATCAGATAGCCGACCAGGATGCCCAGCAGCATGGCTGCAAAAATGTAGGCGGCTTGTGGAATGCGTTTGTTCATGTGTTCTCCTGCCCTCGCTCGCCACCGGCACCAGGTACCGGTGAGAGGACGATGATGTATGGCTTGCGGGCGGCGCCGGCCGGTGCGGTGACAGGGGCGCCATGCTTTTGGATGGTCAGAAATCGTCAGTTTCTGATGAGAAACTCTGACCGTTTTTTCCCGCCGTGCGGAAAAAAGGACGAAGCTTATTGACTTATGCCCCTTGCCGTCAAGCCGCATCGAATAAATAGGGTCAAAATGCCTCGGGGGTGATCAAAAAGCCCACAAACAGGCACAAAAAAACCCCGCAAAGCGGGGCTGGTGTTGTGTTGCGGGAAACTTCACGCGGACCGGACGAGTGTCAGCGCATCGTCAGGAAGGTGCTTGCAGGGCGGCGTCCAGCAATTCGATCCAGTGTCGCACCGGGGTCTCGGTACCGGATTGCAGGTGCGTGACGCAACCGATGTTGCCGGTGACGATCATGTCCGGATCGGTGGCCTGCAGCTTGCTGATCTTGTTGTCGCGCAGACGATAGGACAGCTCCGGTTGCAATACCGAATAAGTCCCCGCCGAACCGCAGCAGAGATGGCTGTCGGCACAAAGTTGTACATCCACGCCGGCCGCGCGCAGGATGCCTTCGACCTTGCCGCGGATCTTCTGGCCATGCTGCAGGGTACAGGGCGGATGATAGGCCACGCGCTTGCCGTTGAAATCCCTGAGCTTGTGCTGCAGCTGCTGTTCGAACTCGGGCAGGATCTCGCTGATGTCGCGCGTCATGTGGGAGATGCGGCGCGCCTTCTCGGCATAGTCCGGATCGTGTTGCAGCAGGTGGCCGTATTCCTTGACGGTGGCACCGCAGCCCGAGGCATTCATGACGATGGTATCGGCACGGATACCATCGCGGCCTTCGATGTAGGGCCACCAGGCGTCGATATTGCGGCGCATGTCGTCCAGGCCGCCATCCTGATCATTGAGGTGATAACGGATGGCACCGCAGCAGCCGGCCTTGGGCGGCGCGAACAATTGCACGCCGAGCGCATCGAGCACGCGCGCAGTGGCGCTGTTGATGTTGGGGGCCATCGACGGCTGCACGCAACCTTCAAGCAGCAGCATCTGGCGCGCATGGGTGCGCGTGGGCCAGGTTCCGGCCTCCTGCGGCAGCGGCACCTTGTTCTGCAGCAGCTTGGGCAGCAGCGGGCGCACCATCTGCCCCGCCTTCATGGCCGGACGGAAGATCCACTTGCGCGGCACCAGTTCCTTCAGGGCGGTGCGCAAGACGCGCTCGCCGAAGGGACGCTGCACCTGATCTTCCACCACCTTGCGGCCGATGTCGACCAGTCGTCCGTACTGCACCCCGGACGGGCAAGTCGATTCGCAGTTGCGGCAGGTCAGGCAACGGTCCAGGTGCGATTGCGTGGCGGCCGTGGCGGGCTTGCCTTCGAGCACCTGCTTGATGAGATAGATGCGGCCGCGTGGCCCGTCCAGTTCATCACCCAGCAATTGATAGGTGGGACAAGTGGCGGTACAGAAACCGCAATGCACGCAGGAACGCAGGATGCTGTCGGCTTCCTCGCCGGCCTGGGTGTTGCGGATGAAATCAGCCAAGTTGGTCTGCATGATGATCGCTTGGAAAAGAGGCGCTTACAGGCTGGCGTACAGGCGGCCGGGATTGAAGATGCCCTGCGGGTCGAATTGCTGCTTGAGACGGCGATGAATCATTTCCACCGCGGGCTGCAAGGGATGGAAGACACCGATGCCCTTGTCACCGCCGCGATGCAGGCTGGCGTGACCACCGACGGCCAGTGCGGCGGCACGGATGGCGACGGCATCCGCATTGGATTCCGGACGCAGCCAGCGCTGTGCCCCGCCCCACTCGATCAGCTGGCGGCCCGGCAGGTCGATAGGCGGGGCCACCGACGGCACGGACAGACGCCACAGCGGGGCTTGCAGGTCGGCGAAGAAGGGATGCGTCTGCTCGCGCAGGTCGGTCCAGTAATCTTCCGGATTGCTTAATTCGGTGCCACCCATCTTTTTGATTGCTGAATCCACGGCGGCCTGTGCGCCCGACAACCGGATGGTGAGCACATTGTTGACCCAGGCGCTGGCCACCAGCGGCAGCGGTTGTCCTGCGCTCTGGTTCAGCAGGCGCAGCGCGCCCTCCTGGTTGATCTCGAAGACGCGGGTGCTGCTGGCAATCGGTCGCGGCAATACTTTCAGCGAGACCTGCAGGATCAGGCCCAGCGTGCCCAGCGAACCGGCCAGCAGGCGCGAGATGTCGTAACCGGCGACGTTCTTCATGACCTGTCCGCCAAAGTGCAGTTGCTCGCCCTGCGCATCCATCAGCACGGCGCCCAGCACGAAATCACGCACGGCGCCGGCACTGGCGCGCGAGGGACCGGACAGACCCGCAGCCACCATGCCGCCGAGGGTGGCCTCACCGCCGAAGCGCGGCGGCTCCCAGGCCAGCATCTGATTGTGCTCGGCCAGGGCGGCATCGATCTCGGCCAGCGATGTCCCGCAGCGGGCGGTGATGACCAGCTCGGTCGGCTCGTAGTCGATGATGCCGCGGTAGGCGCGCGTGTCGAGCACGTCACCGGTGGGCTCTTGTCCGTACCAGTCCTTGGTGCCGCCACCACGGATCTGCAGAGGGCGACCGGAGAGGATGCGTTCGCGGAAGGAGGCCAGCACGGCCTCCATGTCTTGTTGTGCTTGCATGGTCAGAATCTCGGCAGATCGGGGAAGCGCAGCTGGCCGCGCTGCACGTGCATCTTGCCGTACTCGGCACAGCGATGCAGGGTGGGAATGGCTTTATCCGGATTGAGCAGGAAGGCCGGGTCGAAGGCACGCTTCAACTTGAAGAAGGCCTCGCGCTCGGCGGGAGAAAACTGTACGCACATGGAGTTGATCTTCTCGATGCCCACGCCATGTTCGCCGGTGATGGTGCCGCCCACTTCCACGCACAACTCCAGGATCTCGGCGCCGAACAGTTCGGCACGGTGGAATTCGTCGGCGATGTTGGCATCGAAGAGGATCAGCGGATGCAGGTTGCCATCGCCCGCATGGAAGACGTTGGCGCAGCGCAGACCGTATTTCTTTCCCATCTCGGCGATGCCCAGCAACACCTGCGCCAGCTTCTTGCGCGGGATGGTGCCATCCATGCAGTAGTAGTCGGGCGAGATGCGGCCCGCCGCCGGGAAGGCATTCTTGCGGCCGGACCAGAAGCGCAGGCGCTCGGCTTCCGACTGCGAACAGGCAATCGCCGTCGCGCCGCTGGCGTTGAGCACGTCGGTCATGCGGCCGATTTCTTCTTCCACTTCTTCCACGGTGCCGTCGGATTCGCACAGCAGGATGGCTTCGGCATCGATGTCATAGCCGGCTTTCACGAACGGCTCGACCATGCGCGAGCTGGTCTTGTCCATCATCTCCAGACCGGCGGGGATGATGCCGGCGGCGATCACGTTGGCCACCGCATTGCCGCCTTTGACCACATCGTCGAAGGAAGCCATGATCACGCGCGCGGCCTGGGGCTTGGGCACCAGCTTGACGGTCACTTCGGTGACCACACCCAGCATGCCTTCGGAACCGATGAAGACGGCCAGCAGGTCCAGGCCCGGGGCATCCAAGGCGCCGCTGCCCAGTTCCACCACGTCGCCCTCGATGGTGACCATGCGTACGCGCAGCACGTTATGCACCGTCAGGCCGTATTTCAGGCAGTGCACGCCGCCCGAATTCTCCGCCACGTTGCCGCCGATGGAACAGGCGATCTGCGAGGACGGGTCCGGGGCGTAATACAGGCCATGCGGGGCGGCCGCTTCGGAGATGGCCAGGTTGCGCACACCGGGCTGGACCACGGCGGTGCGCGAGTACTTGTCCATCTTGAGGATCTGGTTGAATTTGGCAGTGGAGACCACCACGCCATCGGCAATGGGCATGGCCCCACCAGAGAGGCCGGTGCCGGCACCACGCGGCACGATCTGCACCTGCAGTTGGTGGCAGGTCTTCATGATGGCGACGACCTGCGCCTCGTTCTCGGGCAGCACCACCACCATGGGCAGCTGGCGATAGGCGGCCAGGCCGTCGCATTCGTAGGGGCGGGTATCTTCCTCGTCGAACAGCACGCAGTGCGCGGGGACGACCCGGCGTAGCGCATCGACGACTTCGCGCTGGCGGGCCGGCGCGAAGGACGGTTGGGCGGGAGCATTCATGCTGGACCTCGGCGGTAAGCTAGGCAGGCGTGCGGCGCTGGATGTCCCTCTTCTTGCATCCGGTGCTGCGGCTCACGCTGTCTCGTTTGTTGTCGACCCGCATGGGGCGGGCTTTTTCAGTCCGACAAGTGTAACGAATTTTGCCGCTCTGCACGGTCCCCTGTTGTCTGACGGCCCACTGAAAAGAATTTCCGGCCGCCGTGAATTATTTTCAGGGCGGCCGGAGCAGAGGGGTGATGCAAAGGCGAGTCAGATGTTGCGGAAGGCGTTCTGCATCCAGCTGATGAAGGTATCGACCTCGGGCCGCTCGCGCACGGCGCGTTCGTAGACCACGTAATAAGCATGCGGCGGGGTGCGCAGGCGCACGTCGAACAGTTCCACGATCTCGCCCCGGGCCAGCAGTTCTTCGGCGAAATGCTGGCGCGTGAGGCCGATGCCGTAGCCATGGCGCACGGCTTCCAGCAACAGGCCCAGGTCATCCACGCGCAACCCCGCCGAGGGTTCCACCCAGTCTTTCAGACCGGCCGCCTCGAACCAGGGCTGCCAGGGTTCCAGTGCCGAACGCAGCAGGGTCGCATGCTGCAAGTCGGCGGGCGACTTCATCGGCGGCAGGGTCTTCAGGTAGCCGGGGCTGGCCACGGCAAAGGCCGGTTCTTCGAACAGCTTCTCGGTGATGATGTTGGGATAGTTGCCGGCCCCGAAACGGATCTCGACGTCACTCTCCGACAGCGACAGGTCATACAGCGGCACCGACAGGTAAAGCTCGACCACGATCTCCGGATGACGCTGGGTGAAGTCGGCAATGCGCGGCATGAGCAGGTGGCGCGCGAAGGTGGGCGGCAGCATCACCTTGATCTTGGGCTGCACGGCGGCATTGCGATGGGGCATCGGGAAATCGGTCAGCGTACGCAAGGCGCTGCGGACCACGTCCAGATAGCGCCGACCGAATTCGGACAGCCCGATGGAGCGTCCATCGCGATAGAACAGGCGCTCGCCGACGAATTCTTCCAGCAGACGGATCCGGTGCGACAGCGCCGAGGGGGTAATGCACAACTCCTCGGCGGCAATCGCGAAGGAGTTGTGGCGGGCTGCAGCCTCGAAGGCGGACAGGGCATGGACGGGGGGGAGGCGGGTAGCCATGGATGGTGGATTCCTGCAGCGGTTCAAGCAAAACTGATGAAAACTAACATTGCGTTACCGAAAAACTAAAAGGCCAAGAGCATGAAACCAGGTTTTTCTTCCCTGGCCTGGCTGACACATCGACCTCACTGCTCCCAGCGCAGGATCTTGCCGGGGTTCATGATGTTCTTCGGATCGAGCGCATGCTTGATGGCGCGCATGACGGCAATGGCGCCGTCGCCATGCTCCTGGATCAGGAAGTCCATCTTGTGCAGGCCCACGCCGTGTTCTCCGGTGCAGGTGCCATCCATGTCGAGGGCACGCGCCACCATGCGGGCGTTGACGCCTTCGGCGCGGGCGATGTCGGCGGGGTCATTCGGATCCACCATCATCTGCACGTGGAAATTGCCATCGCCGACATGGCCGATGATGGCGTGGATCAGGCCCTGCTCTTCGCAATCGGCCTTGGTGGCCAGCACGCATTCGGCCAGGCGCGAGATTGGTACGCAGCAGTCGGTAGAAATCGCGCGCGCCCCCGGACGCAATTGCAGCAGCGCGAAGTAGGCGTTGTGACGGGCGGTCCACAGGCGCGTGCGGTCTTCGGGACGGGTCGCCCATTCGAAGCCGAGGGCATGAAATTCGCGGGCGATGTCCTGGACCAGTTCGGCCTGTTCCTTGACACCATTGTCGCTGCCATGGAATTCAAACAGCAGCAGCGGATTGACCGGCAGGCTCAGCTTGTCGTGGGCATTGATGGCGCGTACGCCGTTTTCATCGAGCAGCTCCACGCGCGCCAGGGGCACGCCCATCTGGATGGTCTGGATGACGGTGTTGACGGCGTCGGCCACGCTGGGGAAGGAACAGATCGCCGCCGAAATGGCCTCGGGCTGGGGATACAGACGCACGGTCACTTCGGTGATGATGCCCAGCGTGCCTTCGCTGCCGACATAGATGCGGGTCAGGTCGTAGCCGGCCGAGGACTTCTTGGCGCGGGTACCGGTCTTGATGATCTCGCCCTGGGCGGTCACCACCGTCAGGGTCAGGGTGTTTTCCTTCATCGTGCCGTAGCGCACGGCATTGGTGCCCGATGCGCGGGTGGAAGCCATGCCGCCCAGCGAGGCATCGGCACCGGGGTCGATGGGGAAGAACAGGCCCGTATCCTTGATCTCCTGGTTCAACTGCTTGCGGGTGACACCGGCCTGGACGGTGGCGGTCAGGTCTTCGGCATTGACGGCCAGGACCTGGTTCATCTGCGACAGGTCCACCGTCACGCCGCCCTGCAGGGCCAGCACGTGGCCCTCCAGCGAGGTGCCGGCACCGTAGGGGATGATGGGAGTGTCGTACTGGCTGCAGAGCTTGACGAAGGCGGCGACTTCCTCGGTGCTGTGGGCGAAGACCACGGCATCGGGCAGCATGGGATCGTAAGAGGATTCATCGCGGCCGTGGTGCTCGCGCATGGCCAGGGTGGTGGAGCAGCGCTCGCCGAAGAGGGCCTTGAGCTCGTCGAGCAGGGCCTGGGGCACGGGGCGTTTCAGTTTCCGGGCGTCAACTAGGTGATTCATGCAGGTTCTCTCAGGGGTCTGGTGTCTCGGTTCTTGTTATGGTCTTGTGCGGGAAGGATGCAGGGGCCGGTGAAGCGGCATCGCTCGCCGCTCCAGTGGACTGACCACTGATCCAATCGGTGAATTTTACTCTCTTGCGGGCGC
The DNA here is from genome assembly GCF_057809315.1 of Herbaspirillum sp. FG34. Classification (NCBI taxonomy): domain Bacteria; kingdom Pseudomonadati; phylum Pseudomonadota; class Betaproteobacteria; order Burkholderiales; family Oxalobacteraceae; genus Herbaspirillum; species Herbaspirillum sp. FG34. Next base: position 11,102 of record NZ_JBMDJS010000020.1, read on the forward strand.
GAATTTGCGCAAATGTCGGCGCCCAAGCCGCGCAGTCAGACAAATCAAGTGAATTGTTTACGCAATTTTTCCAGCAGGCGCGGCGCGCCTCGCAAGGTGTGGGAAATACTTGCCTTGGCCCTTGCTTGCGCTTAAGCTGCCCGGCGAATCAACAAGGAGCATGATGGGCAACCGACTTTCCAAGATCGCCACCCGCACGGGCGACGATGGCAGCACCGGCCTGGGCGATGGCAGTCGCGTGGGCAAGGACAGCCTGCGCATCCAGGCACTGGGTGATGTGGATGAATTGAATTCGCAGCTGGGCCTGCTGCTGTGCGAGACGCTGCCGGCTACGCTGCGGGAGGAACTGGTCTCGATCCAGCACGACCTGTTCGACCTGGGCGGAGAGCTCTGCATTCCCGGTTATACGGTGCTGGCCGATGCGCACCTGGCGCGGTTGGATGCGCTGCTGGAGAAATACAACGCCACCCTGCCCCCGCTGAAGGAATTCATCCTGCCGGGCGGATCACGCACGGCGGCGCTGGCACATGTATGCCGCACCGTGTGCCGCCGCGCCGAGCGCAGCGTGGTGATGCTGGAAAAATCGGAGGCGGGGGTGAATGCTCCGGCACGGCAGTATCTGAATCGCCTCTCCGACCTGTGCTTCGTACTGGCGCGCGTACTCAATCGCGAAGCGGGCGGGCAGGACGTGTTGTGGGAGAAGGGGCGGGAGCGCTGAGCGCACTCCCGCTGCGAGGCGAGGACGAAGGCTACTGCGACGCGTCGGTCGGTTTGCTGCGCGCCAGACGCCAGGCGATCCCGCCCAGGGTGGCGACGGCGAGGATCAAGGTCATCCAGAGCACGATGTGGCGGGTACTGGCCGCAATGCGCGGCTCCTTTTCCTGCGTCATCGGCAGCCGTGCACCCAGCGTGGCGATGCCCGTCTCGGGATGCGTGCCCATCAGCAATTCCCCGGTCGGCTGCGCCACCGCCGTGAGCGCGGCATTGCCCGCGCCGATCCTGAACGGCGCTGATCCGCGTGCTACGAAGGTCAGCTGCGCCGGGCGCCAGCCCAGGCTCACCTGAGGCAAGCCACTGCCGAGGCCGCCGTTGCGCATGTCCACCAAGATGCGCCAGTCACGCGCGGACGTGGCCTCGAATTGCAACGGTGCCGAGCGCTCCTCTCCTGACTTTCCTTGCAAGCGGAACACGGTTCCCGTGGCGATGCCGCGCCAGGCTGCCTTGGCATCATCACGGCTCTGCAAGCTGACCTTGGCGATGGTATTGGGCTGCGGCAAATCGATGCGCAGGCTTTCTACCGGATAGACGCCGCCGCTGGCGAACACATATTCTCCCGCCTGGCTGCCGGCTCGGACCTGCGCTGCGGCCTGCCAGCGCAAGGGGGTGGCGCCGCTCCCGGCGACTGGCTCCGCCAGCAGGGTCTCGGATGCGATCTCGGCGATTTCGGGCATGCCATCGGGCCAGCTCAGCCGCAGGTAGCGTTGTCGCAATCCTTCCAGCGCCACGCGCTCCTGGCGCAACTGCTTGCCGTTCGCGGAGGCGTTGAGCAGCTCGGCTTCCCCCACGGCGTGCCACTGCGTCAGGTCCGCGCTGCTTTCCACCCGGACGCGGCCCTGATATTGCGCCCCACGCAGATGAATACGCAAGGCGCTGACGGCTGCCTCCCGGCCCAGATCGACCAGGACGGTATCGTCAGAGGCGCGCGGCGCGGCGGGCGCACCAAGCTCGGCGCGCAAGCTACCATCGGCCCCCAGCAAGACCCCCAGCCGGCCCTGGCCAGCCGTCCTGGCCGCCGTGGGCACGGCAAACCAGTTCACCGGCGCCAGCACCGCGCGCTGGATCGGGGCGGGAACGCTGGCCGCCTCCAGCGAGAACGGTACCTGCTCTCCGGCCCCGTTGAGGATGCGTACATCACCCAGGTCGCGGCGCTGGCTGGCCGCATAAATCTCCGGCGGCAAGCGCATGCGGTAATACGGACCGGTACCGCTCACGGTGAGCCCATACCATTGCGTCACGACCGGCGGCGGCGCCTCACCGGCCTGCGCCACCAACGCCACCAGGCTGGCGCAGAAACCCATCATCATCCGCTTCATGGCTTGACCTCCTCTGGCGTAGCCTGCCTGGGTGGCAAGGGCGAGAAATACCCCACCAGCAACAGCAGCACCCCGACCCCGATGAAGGCCACAATCCGTTCCAGGCCCTGGATGCGCGAGAGGTCGAACAGGAACAGCTTGATCACCGTCCCCCCCAGCAGAGCGCCACCGGCGAACCACAGCATGCGCATGCCGCCGCGCGTGGCAATGACCTGCATGGTGAGCGCGCACAAGGCCCAGAACACCGTCAGCGCCGCCTGGGCCAGCGTGGAATGCGAAATGTCGGCCAGCGTGTAGGGCAGCCCGGTCCAGTGATGCAGGGTGCGCAGCAGCATGGCATTGAGCCAGAGGAAGAGCGTCGCCCCCATCGCCGCCAGCAACACGGTGCGATAAGGCGCAAGCAGGTCAGCCAGGCTGCCCAGACGCGAGAACCAGAAAGCAATCAGGGCGTAGATCGCCAGCAGGATCGCATCGAGCGGATTGAACAAGGGCAGGCGCATCCAGTGGCCCCCCGCTTGAGTAAGGTTGACATTGATCGTCCACAGCCACAGCACCAGCATCAGCGGCAGGCAGGCCAGCACGCAAAGCTTGTGCAGTCGCTCACCACGGACGAACCACAGCGCGGCACAGGCGAAGGCAGCCCAGCCCAGCATGAAGACCTGTTGCCAGCGGAAGGACGCCAGTACGGCACCCACTTCATATTCAACATCGAAATAGTGATGCAAAGTCCGCAGTAGCAGCGCGTTGAACCACAGGAACACCGTGGCGAATGCCAGATAATTCATTTCCACCGGCGGTTCACTCACCTTCAGTTGGCGCAAACGCCCTATCCATGCGGCCACTGCGACAAAGGCCAGTAATTGCGCTACGTCCAGGGGGTTGAGCAGGGGCAGCCAGAACAGTGGTGCGGCGTCGCCCTCGCTGGCGGCACTGCCGACGCTCCAGACCCACAACAGCAGCGCCAGTGGTGCTGCGCCCCAGGCCTGGTAAGGCCAGACATGCGCGGCCACCGGCCAGCGCAGTCGGGAACCCAGGGTAGCCACCGCCAGCAGGCACAGTCCCAGTCCATAGGCCCAGGCGCTCCAGCTCCACGCGCCTTCGGGGACGAATTGGCGCAGGCGCCAGTAGCCCTCGAAGGCCAGCAAGGCACACAACATCCAGAAACTGAGCAGGTGCTGCGGGGCATGGGGCGACCAGCGTGACGTCTCTTCGCGCTCTTGCCCCTTCTCCAGGCGCCACAGGATGGCGTAGGTCGACACCACGGCCAGCGGCCAGGCCAACCATCCCCAAGCGGTCAGCGGCGCCGCAGATGTGAGGAACAGGCCCAGTGTCAGCAGCGCCAGCAGCGGTGCCAACGCCTGCTCGACGCATCGGGCCAGCGGCCAGGCCAGCAGGCAACGTGCAGCATGTGCCAGCCAGGCCGTGAGAACGGCCCACAGCACCAGCGCCGGCAGGATGAAGGACACCGCCTCGGGGTAGGCCAGCGGGGCGGCGTGGGACTGGATCTCCCGCACTCCGGCAGCCGCCCACCAGCACAGGCCCCAGAGCGCAGCGGCCAGTCCCGCTTCGGGCAGCCAGACGTGCCAGCGCCCCGCATCGCTGCGCACCTGCAACCACCATCCGATGAAGAGCCCCGCCAGCGCGATCATCAGCATGGACAGGAAGCCGGCATTGGCCACGGGCAGCGCCGAGATGCCGACCGGCTCGCCCCAGGAAGCCAGGAAGGCCACTGCCGCCGCACCCTGCATCAGCAAGCCGGACAGCAGTGCCAGCAGCCGGCGCTGGCGCACCGACATCCAGACCAGGGCGGCTCCCTCGATCGCCCAGGCGGCACCGGTGGTCTGCCCGGAGAATGCGAAGGGTAGCGCCAGGGTGGCAAAGATGGCACCGAGCGCGAGCATGGCATCGAACAGCAAGCCCAGCCGCTGCCGCCAGCGCATCAGTCCCGCTGCGACCAGCAGATAGAAAGCCGACAAGGCCACGGCGCTCCAGGCCAGGCCGAAAGGCATGGACTTGACCATTGCCGCCTGCAGCGCCGTGGCGGCAATGGGCGTACCGAACACCAGCGTCCCATCCACATAATGCTGTACGACGCACTCGCGGCGCAGGGCATACAGGAGAGATATCCCGACATACATGAGCAGGAACAGCACCAGGAAGGCTTCGGTGCTGGCGAAATGCTCCGGAGCATAGGCGGTCGCGCCCCAGATCGAACCGATCACGAAGGTGAAGGAAAATCCCAGCAGGTTGAGCGCGCGCCAGGCCTTGAACCAGGCGATGGCAAAGATGCCGGCGTTGAGCAAGGCGTAATAGCTGAACAGTGCGACATGGCTGCCGCCGCCGCTGCTGACCAGCACCGGCGCCAGAAAGCCGCCCGCGCTGCCCATGAAGGCCAGGGCAGCCGCATCCTGCCGGATCGCCAGAAAGGCGCTCAGGGCGCAGATCACCACCATCAGGGGCAAGGCCATGCCCGGTGCAATGAGCGCATACAGTTTGACGGCCGCAAAGACCGTGAGATACAGCACCCCTACCCCGCCGCCTTGCAGCAGGAGTCCGTACACGGTGCGACGCTCACGCAGGCGCCAGCCCAGCCCCAGCAGAACGGCTGCGCCCAGGGCGGTCCCGGCCAGACGCAATTCGATGGGCAGCAGGCTGTTGCTGGCAGCGTACTTGAGCAGGAAGGCGACGCCGAAGAACAGCACGATGATCCCCACGCGGACCACTGTATTGCCGCCCAGCAGCCAGTCCCGCGCTGCATGGAAAGCACGCTCCAGCAGGTCAGGTGCGGCAGGCATGGCAGGCGGCACCTCAGCTTTGCGCTGGGCAGTCGTGCTCGCCTGGACCGCAGGTGGATGCTCGGGCTGCGCAAGGGACGGGACGATGGCCGGGTCAGGCGCTGGTGCAAGCGATTCGGACACGGAGGACGCAGTGAGAGCGACAGGCTTGCTGTCGGCACGACGGGGCCGGACGTCTTCAGGGAGATCCGCCGCGATGGGCGGTTCAGGTTGTGGCAGGTAATGAGGGGATTCCCGGCGTAGCCGCTCCACCTCTTCACTGAGCATGTTCACCCGGTCTTCCAGCTGTCTCACGCGTGCGGCCAGCGAGGCCGTCGGTGCCGTCCCGGTGAAGGCGGCCGGCGGCGCCTCTTCCTCGACGGGTGCAAACAGCACGTTGCCGAGCCAGAAACCCAGCCCCGCTACCAGGATCATCGTGGGGCCGATGGACCAATCACCAGCCAAGGCCAGCACGATGCCCGCTATACCGCCGACTATCGTCAACACCCATCTCATGGGCCTCTCCTCATTTGAATTCTTGCAGGAAGATTTCAGGAGCGAGCGCGCACAGCCGCCGGTCACCCCTTCATGAAAAATATTTCCACAAGGAAATTATTTGAATGAACGAGGTCTTTGACCGGTGCGGCTACAGGATGTTCAACCGATGAGAAAATGCGCCGCATCCCTCGGCTGCCGAGGGATGCGGCTGGCGGGGAAAGAAGCGTCAGCCGTTGTTGACGACCAGCCGGGTCTGGTCCTTGCCGAAACGCTGCACGATGGACTGGGCAATGCCATCGGCATCCAGCCCGCATTGCGCCAGCAGTTGTGCGGCATCACCGTGATCGATGAAGCGGTCCGGCAGGCCCAGGTGCAGCACCGGCTTGTTGATGCCGGCTGCGGCCAGTGCTTCGGAGACAGCCGCACCGGCGCCGCCCATGATGCAGCCCTCTTCCACCGTGACCAGCGCATCGTGGGAGGCGGCCAGTTGTTTGACCAGCTCCACGTCCAGCGGCTTGATGAAGCGCATGTTGGCCACCGTGGCATTGAGCTTGTCGCCCGCGCTCAGGGCGGGTGCCAGCAGGCTGCCGAAAGCCAGGATGGCGACATCCTGGCCCTGGCGGCGAATTTCGCCACGGCCCAGCGGCAGGGTCTCCAAGGTCTTCTCCACTGCCGCACCCACGCCTGCACCGCGCGGATAACGCACTGCGGCCGGGCCGGGATACTGATAGGCCGTAGAGAGCATCTTGCGGCACTCGTTCTCGTCGGAAGCGGCCATCACCACCATGTTGGGAATGCAGCGCAGGAAGGCCAGGTCATAGTTGCCGGCGTGGGTAGCACCATCGGCACCGACCAGACCGGCGCGGTCCAGGGCGAAGGTCACGTCCAGGTTCTGCAGGGCCACGTCATGGATCAACTGGTCGTAGGCGCGTTGCAGGAAGGTCGAGTAGATCGCCACCACCGGCTTCATGCCCTCGCAGGCCATGCCGGCGGCGAAGGTGACGGCGTGCTGTTCGGCGATGCCGACGTCGTAATAACGTTTCGGGAAGGTCTTCTCAAAGCCCACCATGCCCGAGCCCTCGCGCATGGCCGGGGTGATGCCGACCAGTTTTTCATCGGCGGCGGCCATGTCGCACAGCCATTGACCGAAGACCTGGGTATAGGTCAGCTTGCCGCCCGCGCTGGGCTTGATGCCTTCGCTGGGATTGAATTTGCCGGGACCGTGATAGAGCACCGGATCGGCCTCGGCCAGCTTGTAGCCTTGTCCCTTCTTGGTGACCACGTGCAGGAACTGCGGTCCCTTGAGCTGCTTCAGGTTCTGCAGCGTGGGGATGAGCGAATCGAGATCATGGCCATCGATGGGGCCGATGTAGTTGAAGCCGAATTCCTCGAACATGGTGGCCGGAACCACCATGCCCTTGGCGTGTTCTTCCAGACGCTTGGCCAGCTCCAGCACCGGGCCGGGCAGCACCGACTTGCCCACGTCGCGCGCCTTTGCGTAGAACTTGCCCGACATCAGGCGCGCCAGGTAGCGATTGAGCGCGCCCACCGGCGGCGAGATCGACATGTCATTGTCGTTGAGGATCACCAGCAGGTTGATATCCTCATGCACGCCCGCATTGTTGAGCGCTTCGAAAGCCATGCCGGCGGTCATGGCGCCGTCGCCGATGACGGCAATCGCATGGCGGTCCGAACCCTGCGTCCTGGCCGCCAGCGCCATGCCCAGCGCGGCCGAGATGGAGGTCGAGGAATGCGCCGTGCCGAAGGTGTCGTATTGGCTTTCGATACGGCGCGGGAAGCCCGAGATGCCCTCCTGCTGGCGCAGCGTATCCATGCGGTCACGACGGCCGGTGAGGATCTTGTGCGGATAAGTCTGATGGCCCACGTCCCAGACGATGCGGTCTTCAGGGGTGTTGAAGACGTAATGCAGCGCGATGGTCAGCTCGACCGTGCCCAGGTTCGAAGACAAGTGGCCGCCGGTCTTGGAGACCGAGTCCAGCAGGAAACCGCGCAGCTCTTCGGCCAGCGGCTTCAATTGAGGGCGGGACAGACGGCGCAGGTCGGCCGGGTCGTTGATGGTAGTGAGGAGCATCTGTTCTTACCGTGTTGGGATCTGAAGCCCGCGCCTGGCATATGCCGCGCGGTCCGTCTTCATGCCTGGGTTGTGTCGGTGATCGGGTCGCTCAAGTCTTTCTCTGCACGATCAGGTCGGCCAGCTCGCGCAGGCGGCGCGCCTTCTCGCCAAAGGGCAGCAGCGCCGCATGCGCGTTGCCGCGCAGTTTCTCGGCCAGCGCCTGCGATTCGGCCAGGCCCAGGATCGAGACATAGGTCGGCTTGTTGTCGGCCGCATCCTTGCCAGCCGTCTTGCCCAGCGTGGCCGAGTCGGCGGTGGCATCAAGGATGTCATCAACCACCTGAAAAGCCAGGCCGATGGCGCGCGCATACTCGTCCAGCGCGGCGCTCTCGTCGGCCGTCAGGGCCTTGCCGCCCAGCGCGCCCAGCAACACGGCTGCGCGCAGCAGGGCACCGGTCTTGAGGCGGTGCATCTGTTCCAGTTCGGCCAGCGACAGGGTCATGCCGACGCTGGCCAGGTCAATCGCCTGGCCGCCGCACATGCCCACCGAACCGGCCGCCTGGGCCAGCAGGTTGACCATGCGCAGCTGGCGCGCCGAAAGACCGGGATCGTGCTGGCCGAGTTCGGCCTCCAGCGGCGCCGACAGGGTCTCGAAAGCCTGTGCCTGCAGGGCATCACCGACCAGCAGCGCAGTCGCTTCGTCGTACTGCACGTGCACGGTAGGCTTGCCGCGGCGCAGGGCATCGTCATCCATGCAGGGCATGTCGTCATGCACCAGCGAATAGACGTGGATCATCTCGACTGCAGCCGCAGCCCGGTCCAGCAGCACGCGCGGCGTGGCGAAGATGTCTCCGGCCGCGTAGACCAGCAGCGGGCGCACCCGCTTGCCGCCCTCCATGGCAGTGTAGCGCATGGCTTCATGCAGGCGCGCCGGCACTACCGAGGTCGGCGCCAGGAAGCGGTCCAGCACGTCTTCCATGCCACCCTGCACCTGACCAGTCCAGTCGGCAAAAGCTAGCGGGGCCTGCGCGCTGGCGGCCGGCATCTGTGCATTCATCAATCGTCCCCGGCGGAAGCGTCCGCTGCGTTGAAGGGCTTGAGCATGTCGCCCTCGAGCAGCTTGACCTGGCTGTCCACCTTCTCGAGCTGACCGGCACAGAACTTGACCAGTTCGGAACCGCGCTTGTAGGCGGCCACCGAGGCTTCCAGCGGCAGCTCGCCGGCTTCCATGCGGGCCACGAGCTGTTCCAGCTCCATCATCGCGTCCTCGAAGGAGACAGGCAGGGCCCCGGCCGCCGCAGAGGCAGCAGCAGAGGATGCAGCAGCAGAGGTTCTAGGCATATCGACCCATTCAAAAATTCAGCCGGGTATTTTAGAACAAACCGGCGATCCCCAAGTCAATGAAGGGCGTGGAAATGTCGGTGCATTTCGAGCCGAGCTTGTAAATTCGGCCAATTTACTGGCATTTTGGCCACAAAACCCGGCCCCTTATGGGGGTTTTATGGCATAATCCACGGTTCTGTCCAAAATTTCCTCTTCATATTATTTGAACACAGGTTTTTGCGGATTTTCTTCCTTAGGTTGGTGCAAATTAATTTGGGGGCGGAAATGTCCGATCTTGCTACTTTTGCCAAATTGGCGCGTTCAAACGCGCAACTTCCAGTCCACGTCTACTTCGACGAACCGCTCCATCAGCGGGAACTGAAACAACTCTTCCAGCAAGGACCTCGTTACGTCGGCCATGAGCTGATGGTGCCCGAAGCGGGTGACTATGCCACGCTGCCGTGGGAAAACGAAGGCCGCATGCTGGTGCGCAATGCGCAGGGTATTGAACTGCTGTCCAACGTGTGCCGTCACCGCCAGGCCAAGATGCTCGATGGTCGCGGCCATGCTGCCAACATCGTCTGTCCCCTGCATCGCTGGACCTACGATCTGAAGGGCGAACTGATCGGCGCGCCGCATTTCGGCGAGACGCCGTGCATGAACCTGTCCAAGACTGCGCTGCAAAGCTGGAACGGGCTGCTGTTCGAGAACAACGGCGTCAACATCGCCGACAAGCTCAAACACCTGGGTGTGACGCGCGATCTGGATTTCTCGGGCTATCTGTACGACCACACCGAAGTGCACGAGTGCGACTACAACTGGAAGACCTTCATTGAGGTCTATCTGGAGGATTACCACGTCGAGCCCTTCCATCCTGGCCTGGGCAACTTCGTGAGCTGCTCCGATCTGAAGTGGGAATTCGGCCGCGACTACAGCGTCCAGACCGTGGGCGTGAACCACGGCCTGATCAAGTCCGGCTCGCCCACCTACGCCAAGTGGCAGGAAAAGCTGCTGCAGTTCTCCAACGGCAAGCCGCCCAAGTACGGCGCCATCTGGTTGACGCTCTACCCCAACATCATGGTGGAGTGGTATCCGCACGTGCTGGTGGTGTCCACGCTCTGGCCGACCGGTCCGCAGAAGACCACCAATGTGGTGGAGTTCTACTATCCGGAAGAGATCGCCCTCTTCGAACGCGAACTGGTGCAAGCCGAGCGCGCCGCCTACATGGAGACCTGCGTCGAGGATGACGAGATCGCCCAGCGCATGGATGCCGGTCGTCGTATACTGATGGATCGCGGCACCAGCGAAGTCGGTCCCTACCAGTCGCCCATGGAAGACGGCATGCAGCACTTCCACGAGTGGTATCGCCAGCAGCTGGACGTGCCGCAGGGAACCAGCACACCATAACCAGGCCCACAGGCCGCGCAGGGGGAAAGCAGATGCAGGCAACGCGGCAAGCTCACGACGGACGCAATCTGCGTCGTCATTGTCCGCCGCCCTCGCCCGACCTCTGCTCCTGCTGCACAACGGCAGCCCCGGTTCACGCCGGGGCTGCCGTTTTCTTTGGCACCGGCGCCTGCCCGGCTCTTACTGCCTGTGCCTTGCTCCTTCTCCCCTCACTCTACTGAACCGCCGCCATGCAATCGCTCTGGATGCTCGTTGCCTCATTCCTCTTTGCCGTCATGGGTGCGTGCGTCAAGCTCGCCAGCAGTTACTACTCGACGTCGGAGATCGTGCTCTGCCGGGGCGTGATCGGCGTGCTCTTCATCCTCGGTCTGATCCGTGTGCGCGGCGGCACGCTGCGCACCCCCTTCCCGCGCGATCACTTCATCCGCGGCGGCGTGGGCGTGATCTCGTTGTGGATGTGGTTCTACTCCTTCAGCCTGCTGCCGGTGGCGACGGCGAAGACGCTGAACTACATGTCCTCGATCTGGATCGCGGTGATGCTGTTCGTGGCCGGCTGGTGGCAGGGACAGAAGAAATTTGAATGGGGACTGGCCGGCACGGTGGCGCTGAGCTTCCTGGGCGTGGCACTCTTGATGCGGCCTTCGCTCAATGCCGAGCAGTTGCTGGGCGGTGCCATCTCGCTGGCCTCCGGCGTGCTCTCGGCACTGGTGTACCTGCAGGTGCGCAAGCTGGGACTGCTGGGGGAACCGGAGTACCGCGTGGTGTTCTACTTTTCTGCCACCGGCGTTCTGGCCGGTCTGATCGGTAGCGTGGTGACCGGCCGCGTACCGCTATGGCACAGCCATTCCTGGATCGGTGCACTGCTGGTGCTCATGATAGGCTTGACGGCCACCACCGCGCAGATTGCCATGACGCGCGCCTACCGGCTCGGCAATACGCTGGTCACCGCCAACCTGCAATACACCGGCATCGTCTTCTCCAGCCTCTTCGGGGTGCTGATCTGGGGCGACGCGCCGGGCTGGATCGGCTGGCTGGGCATGGCCATCATCCTGGCCAGCGGCATGTTGGCCACCTATCGCAACCAGCGCAAGACTCAGGCGCTGGCCAGGAACGTTCCCAAGGTGGACCCGATCGCCACCGAAGTCTGAATCACCGAATCCTGCCCGTCTGCAGGGCCTATGAACAAAAGGAGAGCCTCATGACCTATCAGACCCTCATCAGCGCCAGCGAGCTGAAGTCGCGCGCGCAATATCTGAACATTGTTGTCGTGGATTGCCGTCACGACCTGAGCAACCCCGCCTTCGGCCGCGAAGCCTACGCTGCCGGCCACCTGCCGCAGGCACGCTTTGCCCATCTGGATGAGTTGCTCTCCGGTCCCAAGACCGATGCCGCCGGGCGCTTCCACGGTCGCCATCCGCTGCCGGACCGTCAGCAGTTCGTGCAGGCCATGCGCGAGCTGGGCATCAACAACGACACCCAGGTGGTGGCCTATGACGCCCAAGGCGGCATGTATGCCGCGCGCCTGTGGTGGCTGCTGCGCTGGATCGGCCATAGCGACGTGGCCGTGCTCGATGGCGGCATGGCGGCCTGGCAGGCACTGGGCGAGACCCTCACCAGCGAGATACCTGGACCGGCGATGCCCGGCAACATCCAGGATCTCTCCTCGCTGGTAAAAACGGTGGATGCGCAAACCCTGCTGGACAATCTCAAGAGTCAGACGCTGCAGGTGGTCGATGCACGCGCACCGGACCGCTTCCGCGGCGAGAACGAAACCATCGATGCCGTGGGCGGCCATATCCCGGGCGCGAAGAATCGCTTCTTCAAGGACAACCTGCAAGCCGATGGCCACTTCAAGAGTGCCGCGCAATTGCGCGAGGAATGGCTGTCGGTGCTGGGTGATCCGCAGGCCGCAGTGATGCAGTGCGGCTCGGGCGTGACAGCCTGCCACAACCTGCTGGCGCTGGAAGTGGCGGGCTTGCCGGGGGCGCATTTGTATCCTGGCTCGTGGAGCGAATGGAGTTCCGATCCGCAGCGCCCGGTGGCCACCGGCCACTGACAGGCGCAGCCAGCGGTCCCTGGCGAACGTGTGCCTGGTGCGAACGCCGAAGCAGGCGCCGCTGGCCCGCCCAAGACCACTATCGTACGTTGGCAGCCGCCGCGCCGTCATCGACGCGGCGCGAGCCGGCCAGCAGCAGCGGGTTGATGATGAGCACGATCTGCCCGTCTCCCAGCACGGTGGCACCGACCATGCCGGACAGCGTAGCCACCTGTGGCCCGACCGGCTTGACCACCACTTCGCGGTTGCCGCTGACGTGATCGGCCATGATGACCATCAGTTCATCGCCGTTCTTGATGAGCAAGGCAAAGGCCGAATCGGCTTCACCACTGCCTGGCGGCGACACCGGCGGCGGCTCGTCCAGCAGGCTGTGCAGTGGATGCAGCGCCAGTTGCCGGCCATTGACCTCCAATGCGCGCTGCGCCAACGCCTGGCGCGCCTGTTGGCTGCGCAGCTGGATCACGCTGTCGATGAGGGTGGAGGGGATGGCGTACTGCTGCTGCCCGTGGTGCAGCAGGCAGACCTGCTGCACCGCCAGTGACAGCGGCAGATAGAGCGTGAAGAGCACGCCCTGCCCCGGCCACGAATGCACGGTGATGCGCCCGCCCAGCGCGGCCACTTCGGCGCGCACCACATCCATGCCGATGCCGCGCCCGGCCAGGGCCGAGACCTGAGCGCTGGTGCTGAAGCCGGGTTCGAAGATCAGCTCGGCCAGGCGCGCCTCGCTCCAGTGCTCCACGCCGGGCAGACCACGTTGCAGCGCCTTGCGGCGAATAGCGGCGAGGTCCAGGCCGTGGCCATCGTCGCGCACGCGGATGACGGCTTCATTGCCTTCGTGCCCGGCCTGGATGCGCAGGTGGCCGCTGGTCGGCTTGCCGGCCGCGCGGCGCAAGGGCGCCTCCTCGATGCCGTGTACGGCGGCATTGCGCAGCAGGTGTTCCAATGGCCCCATGAGGCGCTCCAGGATGGCGCGGTCGATCTGCAGGCGGCAGTCCGACAGGTCCAGCGCCAGGGGCTTGCCGGTTTCGGCCGCGACCTGGCGCGCCAGGTGCTGCATGCGAGGCTCCATGCTGTTGAACTTGACCATGCGTGCATGAATGAGCTCCTGTTGCAGCTCACGCGTGGTGCGACCTTGCAGCCGCAGCCCTTCCCGCGTTTTCATCACCCGCTGCAACAACTGCTTCTGGCGCGCCATGGCGGCCGCCAGGGCTGCTTCCATGACCTGGGCCAGCTCGCTCAGGCCTGCGCTGGCGTCACCTCGGGGGACCAGGCTGCCCTGCTCCCAGCCGCGCTGCCAGCGCCGCAACTGCCGGGCCAGGGAGTCCAGTTCTTCACCCAGTACGCGGGCATCGCCCTGCAGGGCGCCTATTTCATTGTCCAACTGGGCGCGGCTGATCGACACTTCACCCACCTGGTTCAGCAGCCTGTCCAGCACGGTGGTGCGGATACGTACCAGCGGCGCAGTCAGCCGTCCCTCGGCGGCCTTGCTGCCCGGCGCGGGGGCGGGCATGATCGCGCTGGTGGCAGCACCGGGCAGGGCAACCAGGCCCTGTTCCAGGATGCTGAAATGTTCTACCGCCTGGTCATACAGGGCCAGCAAGGCAGCCACGCTGCGCGGCGCAGGACTACCGGGGCTGCCCAGCCGTTGCAAGGCGCCTTCCATGTCATGCAGGCAGCGGCTCAGGTGCAGTGCCCCCACCATGCGCGCGCTGCCCTTGAGCGTATGCAGGGGACGCGCCAGTTCGGCCAGCAGACTGCTCTCGACGGCATCGGGATGCTCGCCCTCGGGCAGCACCAGCAAGGTCTCGCCGATGCCGGCGATGAGCTCTTGCGCCTCCTCCAGGAACACCGGCAGCAGCACCGGATCGATGACTTCGGGCGGCAAGCGGGTCGCCGGCGTCAAGGCTCCGTCCAACTGGGCTGACAGGGTCTGGATGCCGGCTTCGATGAGATCTTGCAGGCCCGCCTGCACGCCAGCCTCGCTGCAGTGCTGCAGCTGTTGCAGCAGGCCCGAGGCCGACTCGGCAAAGACGCTGGCGCCGCTGTTGGCGGCGTAATCGCGCAGCGCCGCCAGCGTACGCAAGACCAGGGCGGGCAGTCGCGGCGCACCGTCTCCCTGACCGAGGCGGGCGGCCCAGGCGGCGCTTTGCTGGCGCACGATCACCAGCAGCGGACGCAAGGTCTCGCGCAAGCGTTCGTCAACGCCGCCCGGGCGTACGTCGGCTGAGGTGACGATCGAGGCAGGGCACTGGGCGGCTGGCATGTCGTGTCCGGTGATCATGGGCGGCAATCGGGGTCAAGTCACCTTGATGCGGAAGCGCGAGACCGAGCTTTCCAGCTGGCGGGCGGCATCCCACAATTCTTCATACAGCGTGGACACCTGCTCGCGGCTCTGCTCGATGATGTCGTTCTCGCGCAGGATGCCCTGGATCTGCTGGGCCACCCCATTGGCCGACACCGCCTGCCCGCGGGTGGATACGGCCATGCCCTGGATCAGTTCGGCCAGGCGCTTGGAGACGCTGCGGATATCGGCCAGGGCACTGCCGGCTGCATCCGACAGCACGGCACCATCAGTGACACCGGTGGTGGATTTTTCCATCGCCACCACCACGTCGCGGGTATCGGCCTGGATCATCCTGACCAGCGCGCCGATTTCGCGCGTGGCGGCACTGGAGCGCTCGGCCAGGTGCTGCACTTCCTCGGCCACCACCGAGAAGCCGCGCCCGGCCTCGCCTGCCGAGGCGGCCTGGATGGCGGCATTGAGCGCGAGCACGTTGGTGCGCTCGGTAATGTCGGAAATGAGCTCGGTGATCTCCCCGATCATCTGCGACGAGGCTCCCAAGCGCTTGATGCGCTCGGAGGTCTCGCGGATCTGCTCTCCGATGCCGTCCATGGCCTTGACCGCATCTTCCACCGCGCGCGCGCCACGCTCGGCCACCACCACGGCGTGGCGGGCGACATCGGCGGATTCGTCGGCCGAGACCGAGATACCGGTGATGTGATTGGACATTTCCAGCATGGCCTGTGCGATGCGCTGGATGCGCCGCGCCTGGGCCCGCGCGGCGGCGCCCAGCTCGGTGGTGGTGCCGCGCACATGTTCGGAACTGTGCGCCACCTTGGCGGCCATCTGCGTGACCTGCTCGACCAGACCGCGCAGGGCTTCGACGGTGTAGTTGACGGAATCGGCGATGGCTCCGGTGACATCGTCCGATACCGTGGTATGCACCGTCAGGTCGCCATCGGCCACGCGCTGCAGCTCGGTCATCAGGCGCAGCACGGCAGCCTGGGTCAGGTGGTTGGCGCGCATGGCCTTTTCTTCTTCCTGCTGGGCCAGCTGACGCTGCAGCTCGGCCTCCTGGCGCCGCAGCTCGGCGGCGGCGGCGTTGTTGCGGCTGCTTTGCAACTGCACCAGGGCAATCCCGATGGCACTCAAGAGTGCCAGCGCCATCGCGCAGAGCACCGCCCAGAAGGTCCAGGAACGCGCTTTCAGGGCCACCCGGTAGGCTTCCTGCAGGTCGGTCAGATGGCGCTTGAGGGTCTCGTTTTCAGTGAAGACCAGCTGCTCGGAACGCTTGGCCGCGATGAAATTCTGCAGATTGCCCAGAATGCCGGTGACCTGCGGCTGGTAATCGCCGAAGACCCGCATGAGGTCCTGCAGCTTGGTACGCAGGTCGGGATCGCTGGCAGCCCGCAGGCGCAGCATGTCGTTGCCCTCCAACAGACTCTTGAGCAGATCGCCGAAGGCGGTGATGTCCTTGCCGAGCATGAAGGCGGTTTCGGCATTGACGCCATCGGAGGTGAGGAACTCATTGGAGCTGCGGCCCAGGCGCAGGGTCAGCATCACCAACTGGCTGGCAGCGGTCATCTCGCGCGTGGTCGGGCGGCCCTGGGATTGCAGCATGGCGATCTGCTCGCTCAGGTCCAGCATGACCGGCAGCAGTTCGTTGAGCCGCTTCAGGGTAGTGCCGAACCCGGTCAGTTCCCTTTCCATGCCGAGGATGGTCTCGGCCGCCAGGTCGGTACGGCGCCACAGACGTGCCACGTTCTCCAGCGCCGGCTTGAGGGCAGGATCAGGCAGGCCGATATTTTGTCCCTGGTAGGGCCCGCCGCTGCTGAGCAACAGCAGCCCGCGATTGAATTCGAGACGGCTCTGCGCCAGTTGCACAAAGGCCTGTGGATTGCCCTGTATGGCATTGGGCACGGCCTTGCCGATACGCTGGGAGTGCATCACCAGGTCCGATGCCAGGTTGGTCTGCAGGGTGGCCAGCAGATACAGGCGCGCTCCCAGCCACATGAACAGGCACAGCGCGGCCAGCGACAGCGCCAGCACGCCCAGCAGCACCCGGGTCTGGGTGCGCAGTGAATAACGATGCAGCCAGGGCAGGCGCAGACCGCTGCCAGGCGGCACGGCAGGCCGCCTGGCCTCGGCCACGGCATTCTTTTTCGACAGAGACGGCAAGGTCGGTTCCATGGCCGGTGTTCCTATTCCCTCTTGGCAGATCTCGAAGATCTTTCGGATTTCTCAGGTATTTCAGGTATTCGTATTGCGCGCACTGCTGATCCGGCGGCCCGCTGCTAGCGGCCGATCTGCAGGAAACGGCTATCCTGGATCAACTGCGACAGGTCCAATTCATCCCATTGCTGACCACTGTTGTCTTTATAACGTCCGTTGATGCCCGGTAACGCGATTTCCGTCTCGAAGTTTTTCGATATTCGCGTCATTTCTGTGATGTCTCGCAGGCCCAGGACGCGTGAGAGCAGCAAAGCGCAATGGGGCGCCAGGCCATCGGCCAGCAGCAAGGCATGACTACCGCGCCCGATTTCCTGCAATGCGGCCTCGGCCAGTCCCATGAGGTCAGCCAGGCCGATGAGACTGCCGCGGATGTTGAGCAGACCGAGAAACCACGCCTGCGTGGCCGGGACGGGCGTGACGGGCAGGCCGGCCAGCGGGACGATCTCGCCGGCCTGGGCCAGCGGTATCAGATAGTGCTGCTCGCCCATGGCCACCGCCAGGCGGCGCGAGCGCATGCTTTCATTGTCGGACGCGGCCATGCGCGTGATCAGCGAGGCCTGGAACTGCTCCAGCCCCTCGCGCTCCTGCAGGCCGGGCGAGTCGCAGACGGGGGCTGCATCGATGACGAAATCCTTGGTGTGTGGCATACCAGCCTCATGTGACAGTTGGAAAAGGCCATGTCATCCGGCACGCCCGGCATGGGCGATGCGCACGCACGCCATACCGCTCCGGCGGCGCGATGGCGTGGCTGGACTCAATGACAAGACCGTTGGGGGAGGTTGCCTCACGGCGGACGGGCGGACATCTGTGCGTCCTGTTTCCGGTCACGCAGGCAAAGCTGGTACTGGAGGAGATTTTACCCAGAAAAGTTCACCGTTTTTCCAGCGGGCAAAGGGCCTGCACCACCAGGCAGAAAAAATGATGGGAAAACGAGACGAACCCGTGAGATTGGGAGAGTTTGATCCACATCAAATCCCGCCCGGCAGGAAAAAAGAGCGGGTGTACGGCGCCTCTTCGGGTGAAGGAGACGCCGCCAGCGCAGCGCCAGGAGCCTGGCGCCGGTGCGCGTTGCCGAAACCGTCGGCGGCGGTCATTGCGTTCAGGCGGCGATCAGATCGCCACCATCTCGAAATCTTCCTTGCGGGCGCCACATTCCGGGCAGGTCCAGTTGATGGGGACGTCGTCCCAGCGGGTGCCTGGGGCGATGCCTTCTTCGGGCAGGCCTGCTTCTTCGTCGTAGATCCAACCACAGATCAGGCACATCCAGGTTTTGAATTCGGTTTGGCTGCTATTCGTCACGGCTGACTATCCCTAAAATCAATCAAGTAAAATGCTAAGTCAGCTATCTTAATCTACTCGACGTGCAAAACCAAACTCCTCCCCTCATCCTCAGCTTCGGCGCCGCCGATCCGGTCGGCGCCACGGGCGTGCAGGCCGATCTCGCCACTTTCGCCGCCATGGGCTGCCACGGTTTGTCGGTGGTGACGGCTTTGCTCATCGGCGACACCGCCCGCGTCGAAGACGTGCAGGTGGTCGACGTGGACTGGGTCGCCGACCAGGCCCGCGTGATCCTCGAAGACATGGCCGTGGCCGCCTTCAAGGTGGGCGCCCTGGGCAGTATCGAGAACATCTCGGTGATTGCCGAGATCGTCTCCGACTACCCCGACGTTCCGCTGATCCTGGACCCGTTCATCAGCGCCCTGGCCAATCAGGAGGACGAGGATGACCGCCTGATTGCCATCCGCGAACTGCTGATCCCGCAAGCCACCGTACTGATCTGCTCGGCCGGCGAGCTTACCCGCCTGGCCGAGACCTGGCGCGAACCGGTGCCGGGCGATGCGCTCGAACTGGACGCCATGCACATCATCGAGATGGGCTGCGAATACCTGCTGGTGACCAATACCCAGACCGACCTGCAGGAAGTAGCCAATTCGCTCTTCGACGAATCCGGCCTGGTGCGCCAGGATGCCTGGCCGCGCCTGCCCGGCTCCTTCGTCGGTGCCGGCAGCACGCTCTCGGGCGCCATGGCGGCCATGCTGGCCAATGACCTGGAAGTGCCGCTGGCAGCTTCCGAGGCGCAGGAGTTCACCCTGGCCGCGCTGGCCAATGCCCAGCGCATCGGCATGGGCAAGCTGCTGCCCGACCGCTATTTCTGGGCGCGCGAATCGGAGGATCCCGCCGATCTGGACGCGCCGCCCTCCATCAACTGATCTGATCCACGAATCCGGACTCGACTCCGCAAGCTCATGACCAAGACCAATGCAACCCTGTTCGCCCGCGCCCAGCAAAGTACGCCGGGCGGCGTCAACTCCCCGGTACGTGCCTTCCGCTCGGTAGGCGGCACCCCGCGCTTCATCGAACGCGCCGAAGGCCCCTGGTTCTGGGATGCCGAAGGCCAGCGCTACATCGACTACATCGGCTCCTGGGGCCCGGCCATCGTCGGCCACGCCCATCCGGAAGTGGTCAAGGCGGTGCAGCTGGCGGCCGCGCGCGGCCTGTCCTTTGGCGCGCCGACCGAGGCCGAGATCGAGATGGCCGAGGAAATCATCAAGCTGGTCCCCTCCATCGAACAGATCCGCCTGGTCTCCTCCGGCACCGAAGCCACCATGAGCGCGCTGCGCCTGGCCCGTGGTGCCACCGGTCGCGACAAGATCATCAAGTTCGAAGGCTGCTATCACGGCCACGCCGATTCCCTGCTGGTCAAGGCCGGCAGCGGCTTGCTGACCTTCGGCAACCCGACCTCGGCCGGGGTGCCGGAAGATTTTGCCAAGCACACCCTGGTGCTGGACTACAACAATGCCCAGCAGCTGGAAGAAGCCTTCAAGACTGCCGGCAACGAAATCGCCTGCGTGATCGTGGAGCCGGTGGCCGGCAACATGAACCTGGTGCGGGCCACCGACGAATTCCTGCGCACCATGCGCCGCCTGTGCACCGAATACGGCGCCATCCTGATCTTCGATGAAGTGATGTCCGGTTTCCGCGTGGCCCGTGGCGGCGCCCAGGAATTGAATGGCATCGTCCCCGACCTGACGGCGCTGGGCAAGGTGATCGGCGGCGGCCTGCCGGTGGCGGCCTTCGGCGGTCGTGCCGAGGTGATGAAGCATCTGGCGCCGCTGGGCGGGGTCTATCAGGCAGGTACGCTGTCGGGCAACCCGGTCACCGTGGCGGCCGGCATGGCGACCCTGAAGATCATCCAGCAGCCCGACTTCTACGAACTCCTGGCGGCACAGACCCGCAAGCTGACCGATGGCCTGAGCGCGGCGGCCAAGGCGGCTGGTGTGCGTTTTGCCGCCGATGCGATTGGCGGCATGTTCGGCCTGTACTTCGATACCAAGGTGCCGACCAGCTATGCCGAGGTGATGCAGGGCGACAAGGAGCGCTTCAACCGCTTCTTCCACAAGATGCTGGATGCGGGCGTGTACTTTGCACCGTCGGCCTTCGAGGCTGGCTTCGTATCGGCCCAGCACAGCGATGCCATCATCGAGGAAACCATCGCCGCTGCGGCAAAAGCCTTCACTGACTTGGGGTAAGGCGAACAAGGGCTTTTGCGGCGTCCAGGAACAGACGTCGGGAAGGCCCGCCGGACGGTGGCCCCAGGCCGATATGAAGATTCAAGACATGAAAAAAGGACGCCGCGGCGTCCTTTTTCTTCATCTCCCCGCAAACCAGCATGGTACGGGGAGTCTGGCGGCACTTACACCGAGAAGGAAGAGCCGCAACCGCAAGTGGTCGTGGCGTTCGGATTCTTGATGACGAATTGCGCGCCTTCCAGGTCGTCCTTGTAGTCGATCTCGGCGCCCACCAGATACTGGTAGCTCATCGAGTCGATCAACAGCTGGACGCCGTTCTTGCTCATGGTGGTGTCGTCTTCGTTGACGATTTCATCGAAGGTGAAACCGTACTGGAAACCCGAGCAACCACCACCCTGCACGAAGACGCGCAGTTTCAGGTCGGGATTGCCTTCTTCCTCGATCAGCTGGGCCACCTTGGCGGCTGCGCTGTCGCTGAAGTTGATCGGGGCGGGCATGTCGGTTTGTTGCAGTTCGGCTACGGCATTCATTTCGGGCTCCTGCTGGGCTTGAGGCGGATCAATACATTAGATCGATAAAGCCATTATAAGCGCTTGCGGATTTTCATGCTTCCGACGATACGGCCAGCTTCAGCATGGGCGTCTCCGCCTGCTGATCATGGCTGAGCTTGCCCGACACCAGGGCCCCGCCGTGCATCTCCAGGGCCTTGTAGAAGACGTTGCCGGTAATGCGAGCCTTGGGCTGCAGCTCCAGCAGTTCGGTGGAGTGGACGTCGCCAATGATCTCGCCATTGACGATCAGATGCGCGGCACGCACCTCGCCGATCACCTTGGCGTGTTCCGAGATGACCAGCACGCTGGGCTGACCGCTCTCGGCATTGATGTTGCCGGTAATGGCGCCGTCAATGCGCAGGCCGCCCTTGAAACCGACGTCGCCCGTGATGCTGGTGGACATGCCGATGAGGCTGTCGATCGTGCTCTTGGTCTTGCGTGTAAACATGGAATCACCTCACAGATCTACCGACTGCTGGGCACGCACCTGGCCGCGGTCGAGAACTCGGACCGCCACCGATTTAACGATGGCGCCCTCGGGAATGGTCAGCAGGCCTTCGACCCGCTGATAGTACTTGAATGCGAGCCGGTAGCGCGCCTGGTCAGTGGCATTGCCTTCCGGAAAGTTGATGGTAACACCTTTGCCGCCCTGCACCATATTGACACTAAGCTGTAGGTTTCCTGCAAACTGTTGCGTTCCCCCACCACCCTGCATGACCAGCACGCGATAGCGTACCTGGTTGGGCGCCGCCTGTTCGGCCTTGAAGCGCTGGATGGTGATGCCGGGCGCGCCCAGGTTGGTGGGCAGCAGGCTGTCGAAGAAAGCCAGGTCTTCCTTCTGACGGTTGTTTTCCGCCTCCAGGTTCTTGACCTGGGTCGCCAAGGTGGCCTGCGCCGTCTGGGCAATCTTCAATTCATTTTGCGACGCGTTGGCGGCGGATTGCAAGCGCTCATTTTCGGCGCTCAACTTCTTGACCTGCTCGCTCAACTGCTCGATCTGCTCGCTGGCATCGCCGGCATCGGCGTGCAGGCCCGGCAGGTTGTTGCGGCCGAGCTGGTAGGTCCAGACCGCCGCCGCCGCACCCACGCCCACCACGGCAGCCCACAGAAGGATCATCAGCGGCCAGGGCAGGTGCCGCTTGATGGTCATCTTCGGCGCTGAAATCGTCATGCGCCGACGCCACAAGCGGTACTTCACGGCAGGACCGGGACCTGCTGCAGGCCGGTGGTTTCTTCCAGCCCGAACATCAGGTTCATGCACTGCACGGCCTGACCGGAAGCGCCCTTGACCAGGTTGTCCTGGACCACCAGCACCACCACGGTATCGCCATTGTCCGGACGATGCACGGCCAGGCGCAGCATGTTGGAGGCGCGCGTGGTGCGGGTCTCGGGATGCGATCCGAAGGGCAGCACATCGACGAAGGGCTCATCCTTGTAAGCCTCCTCGAACAGGGCCTGCAGGGCGGCGTTGTCGATGTCCTTGTTCAGACGCGCGTAGAGGGTGGAGTGCATGCCACGGATCATCGGCACCAGGTGCGGAGTGAACAGCAGGCCCACCTTGTCACTGGTCAGGTGCGAGAGGCGTTCGATGGTTTCGGGCGAGTGGCGATGGCCGGAGACGCCATAAGCCTTGAAGTTGTCGGAGGCTTCCGAGAACAGCAGGCTCAGTTCAGCCTTGCGGCCGGCGCCGGAAACGCCGGACTTGCAGTCGGCGATCAGGTGCGAGGCATCGATCACGCCGGCCTTCAAGAGCGGGGCAAAGCCCAGCTGCATGGTGGTCGGATAGCAACCCGGGTTGCCCACCACGCGCGCCTTGCGGATGGCTTCGCGGTTCAGTTCGGGCAGGCCGTAGGCGGCTTCCTTCAACAGGTCTGTGCAGCTGTGCGGCAGCTTGTACCACTTCTCGAAGGCGGCCACGTCCTGCATGCGGAAGTCGGCAGCAAGGTCGATCACCTTCACACCGGCGGCCACCAGTTCCGGTGCCTGGGCCATGGCCACGCCGTGCGGGGTGGCGAAGAAAACCACGTCACAGTCGGTCAGGCGCGCCTTGTCGGGCGAAGAGAAGGCCACGTCCACGCGGCCGCGCAGGGAAGGATACATCTCGGCCACCGGCATGCCGTCTTCCTTGCGCGAGGTCACGGCTTCCACCCGGGCCTGGGGGTGCGTGGCAAAAATACGCAGCAATTCGACACCGGTGTAACCGGTTCCGCCAACGATACCTACCTTGATCATGTCTGTTCCTTGCAAAAAAAAGCGAAGAAATACGCCGTGGCGGATGAGCGCTGCAGGTACGCGCATCGACTGCATCGACCCCATCGCGACATCACACGCCGGAAAGCTTTCAATTCTAGCAGGAGAATATTTCCCCCTGATTTCCCATTGGGAAGTTATTTCCGTAAATAGCCGGAATACTCGTCACAATGCGAGACGCGCTGTCGGTACCGCCCCTTGCGGCAAAGCAGGCAGGCAAGAAAGCAAAAAGCCGTCGGCAGCATGCCGACGGCTTTCCGTAATGCAGGAAACGATTAACGCTTCGAGAATTGCTTTGCGCGACGTGCCTTGCGCAGACCAACCTTCTTACGTTCGACTTCACGCGCGTCACGGGTGACGAAGCCTGCGTTGGACAGAGCCGACTTCAGGCCGGCATCGTAGTCGATCAGAGCGCGGGTGATGCCGTGGCGAACAGCGCCGGCCTGGCCGGACTCGCCGCCACCGTGGACGTTCACCTTGATGTCGAAACGTTCGACGTTGCCGGTCAGTTCCAGCGGCTGACGGATCACCATCAGGCCGGTTTCGCGGGAGAAGTATTCAGCGGCGGGCTTGCCATTGACGATGATGTTGCCCGAACCTGCCTTGATGAAAACACGCGCCACTGCACTCTTGCGACGGCCGGTTCCGTAATTGTAGTTACCGATCATGTCTGTTCCTTAGAGGGCGAGGGGTTTCGGTTGCTGGGCCGAGTGCGGATGGTTGCCATCTGCATAGACCTTCAGCTTCTTGATCATGGCGTAGCCCAGCGGACCCTTGGGCAGCATGCCCTTGACGGCCTTCTCCAGCGCACGGCCGGGGAAACGCTGCTGCATCTTCAGGAAGTTGGTTTCGTAGATGCCGCCCGGATAACCGCTGTGGCGGAAATAGGTCTTTTCAGTGGCCTTGGTGCCGGTCACGCGCAGCTTGCCTGCGTTGACGACGACGATGAAGTCACCGGTATCGACGTGCGGAGTGAATTCGGGTTTGTGCTTGCCGCGCAGTCGGAGTGCCACTTCGCTGGCAACACGTCCGAGGACCAAGTCCGTCGCGTCAATCACGAACCACTCGCGCTGAACCTCATGGGCTTTAGCGGAAAAGGTCTTCATGTTTGACTTTCTCTATCAGTATATAAACGCTCAAATGGCGGTTCCGCTCATGCGGGCCAGCCGGCCGATGCCTGCTGTCCTTGCTGCTTCGCTTTGCGGACTCATCCTTCTATCTCCCCGAGCGCATGGGAAAGCCGGCAAGTATAGCCTTTTCAAGGACTTAGCGTCAAAAGGTTTCGCGGGATTGTGGCGGCGATCCGGCAATTTTCCCGGGTTTTATCGCGGGAAGACGGCATTTCGTTGCCGCAGGAGCAACTTTGCATCGTGCTTTGACCGAGTTTGCCGGAAAAAAGACAAAAAAAACCCGGACACTGAGGTTCCGGGTTTAATCCACACCAATGAGGAGGGTGGAGGAGACATCGTTACGTGCTGCAAAAACTTCCGTTGAATTCAATATAGCAAAGCGGTTTGTGCGACGCAATAACGCGCAGCGAATAAATTTGTAACTGTCTGCAAGCGGCATCACTACTGAGTTACAAGTTGCCGAAAGCGCAGTGGAAATGCGATAGATGAATAATAATCCGACAATTTTTCCGCAGCGCAAAAATCATGAAGCTTCACATGCCCTCCCCTGCACTGGCTGCGGGCGCGCGCATCAAAAGCTACAATACGCAGCTTCATGGAACCGATTGGGGCGATACAGATGGAATGCACAGTACGTTGGACCGGCTTGTCCGGCATGACCTTCACGGCGGAAACCGGTTCGGGCCACCTGCTGACGATGGATGGCGCGCCCGATGGCGGCGGCCGCAACCTGGCGCCGCGTCCGATGGAAGTGGTGCTGGCCGGCACCGGCGGCTGCACCGCCTATGATGTGGTGGTGATCCTGCGCAAGAGCGGCCAGGACGTGCGCGGCTGCGACGTGACCCTGAAGTCGGAACGCGCCGAGACCGATCCCAAGGTCTTCACCAAGATTCATTTCCACTTCACCGTGCGTGGCCGCAATCTGAAGAGCAATGTGGTGGAACGCGCCATCAAGCTGTCCCACGACAAGTATTGCTCGGCCTCGATCATGCTGGAGAAGACCGCCGAGATGACGCACTCCTTCGAGATCATCGACGACCTGACCGATGCCTCTTCGGCCGCCGCCCAGCAGCAGTAAGCGCCGGGGACGGAAGCAGCCAAAGAAAAAAGCGGCCGAGGCCGCTTTTTTCATGTCCGCCACGCCTGTGGCGATCCGATATCAGATCCGGTAAGCGACCGTGGTCATGACCTTGGCCATGGCCTTCATCATCCCGCGCACCGGGGCCGGCACTTCGGCCGCGCCCAGATCACGTGCGGCCTGGCCGTGTTCGATTTCATCCAGGCGCATCTGGTCGACGATGGCGCGCGAGCGGTTGTCCTGGGCCGGCAGCTTGTCCAGGTGGCCCAGCAGGTGGTGCTCGACCTGGCGCTCGGTCTCGGAGACGAAGCCCAGGTTGCGCGCATCCCCCAGGCGTGCGGCAATACTGCCCAGTACATAGGCCCCGCCATACCACAGCGGATTGAGCAGACTGGTATGTGAACCCAGCTCACGCAGGCGTTCGGCAGTCCAGGCCAGGTGATCCTCTTCCTCAATGCCTGCGCGCCGGAAGGCTTGCTTGATATCCTCGGTCTGGGCAAACCGGCCCTGGGCATCGTAGAGCGCCTGGGCACACACCTCACCCACATTGTTGACCCGCATCAGCCCGGCCGCGTGGCGCTTCTCGGCCTCGTTCATGACACCGTCCGGCAGGCCGCGCCCCGGGTTGGGACGGCTCTCGAACACCACGCCGTTGATCACGCGCAGCGCCTTGTCGAAATCGGTAATCAGTTCATCGACGAATTGCATACAGCTCGCCTTTCTTTCGTTGTGATGGACAGCCCGGCCCTTGCAGTCGGAAGCCGGGGCCGGGGACGAAGCAACACGGCTGGTCCGCGAAGCAGACCAGACTCTGTCAGACCATCTTCCAGTGGATCTGTTCGCCCGCCGACAGCGGCACGACGGTGGCCTCGCCCATGGGCAGCTCGGCCGGGATGGCCCAGGTCTCGCGCTTCAGGGTGACGGTGCCGGTATTGCGCGGCAGGTTGTAGAAGTCCGGACCGTTGAAGCTGGCGAAGGCCTCGAACTTGTCCAGCGCACCGGCGCTGTCGAAGGCCTCGGCATACAGCTCCAGCGCGTGCAGCGCGGTGTAGCAGCCGGCACAGCCACAGGCGTGCTCCTTGGCGCCCTTGGCATGCGGAGCCGAATCGGTACCGAGGAAGAACTTGTCATTGCCCGAGGTCGCTGCCGCCACCAGTGCCTTGCGATGGGTCTCGCGCTTCAAGACCGGCAGGCAGTAGTAGTGCGGACGAATGCCGCCCTTGAAGATCTCGTTGCGGTTGAACAGGAGGTGGTGCGCGGTGATGGTGGCCGCCGTCGGGCCCTCACCGGCCAGTACGTAGTCGGCCGCTTCCTTGGTGGTGATGTGCTCGAAGACCACCTTCAGCTCCGGCATGGCCTGACGCAGCGGCTTCATGATACGGTCGATGAAGACGGCTTCGCGGTCGAACAGGTCGATCTCGGGGTCGGTCACCTCACCGTGGACCAGGAAGGGCATGCCCACTTCCTGCAGCACTTCCAGGGTCTTGTAGCACTTGGAGAGATCGGTCACGCCGGCATCCGAATTGGTGGTGGCGCCGGCCGGATAGAGCTTCACGGCCTTGACGAAGCCGCTTTCCTTGGCACGGCGGATTTCCTCGGGCGGGGTATTGTCGGTCAGGTAGAGCACCATCAGCGGCTCGAAGTCCATGCCGGCGGGCAAGGCTGCCAGGATGCGATCGCGATACGCACCGGCCTGCGCGGTGGTAGTTACCGGCGGCTTCAAGTTGGGCATGACGATGGCGCGGGCGAACTGGCGTGCAGTATGGGGCAGCACGTCCTGCATGGTGGCGCCGTCGCGCAGGTGCAGGTGCCAGTCGTCCGGGCGGGTGATGGTCAATACGTTGCTCATTGCGATGCTCTTTCGGTCTTGGAGTGGGGGGCAGTCTCAGTGTCTGGCAAGGCATCCCGGCGGATGCGGGCTGTGGAGAGCCAGCCGCGATGTCTTCAAGGGCGACATTCTACCGTAGCCGTCAAGCACCCCGGGAGCAAGCCCTGACCCGCTTTTGACCTGGCACAAACGACAAGGGCCGCCCCGTTGCCGGAGCGGCCCTTGCATTGACACTGGCTACGGCGATCAGTGAGTGATGATCTTGGCCAGGAAATCACGTGCGCGTTCCGAGCGCGGCGAAGCGAAGAACTCGTCCTTGGCGCAATCTTCGACCACCAGGCCCTTGTCCATGAAGACCACGCGGTTGGCGACCTTGCGGGCAAAGCCCATTTCGTGGGTCACGACCATCATGGTCATGCCTTCCTGGGCCAGGCCGACCATGACGTCGAGCACTTCATTGATCATTTCCGGGTCCAGCGCCGAGGTCGGTTCATCGAAGAGCATGGCGATCGGGTCCATCGACAGTGCGCGGGCAATCGCCACGCGCTGCTGCTGGCCGCCGGAGAGCTGGCCGGGGAACTTGTCCTTGTGTGCCAGCAGGCCCACGCGGTCCAGGTACTTCAGGCCCTTTTCGGTAGCCTCTTCCTTGGAGCGACCCAGCACCTTGATCTGGCCGATGGTCAGGTTCTCGCGGATGGAGAGGTGCGGGAACAGCTCGAAATTCTGAAACACCATGCCGATGCGCGCGCGCAGCTTGGACAGGTTGGTCTTGGGGTCGCCCACCGAGACACCATCGACCGTGATGGTGCCCTTCTGGAACGGCTCCAGGCCGTTGACGGTCTTGATCAGCGTGGACTTGCCCGAACCGGACGGGCCGCACACCACCACCACATCGCCCTTCTTGACGGAGGTCGAGCAGTCGGTCAGGACCTGGAAGCTGCCGTACCACTTGCTGACGTTGTTGAGTTCAATCATTGGATTCTCCTGGATTTCTGAATTCTGGATTCACTGGCCGCCACCTGGCGCAACAGCGCACGGGCGGCGGCCGTCAAAGGCATTAGCGGATGATGGCGATCTTCTTCTGGAAGCGCTTCACCAAGGCCGACAGGCCGAAGCTGAGGATGAAGTAGACCACGGCCACGAACAGGTACATTTCCACCAGACGGCCATCACGCTGCGCGATCTTGGAGGCGCTGGTGACGAAGTCGGGCACCGAACCCAGCACGTAGACCAGCGACACGTCCTGGAACAGCACGATGGTTTGCGTGAGCAGAATCGGGGTCATGTTGCGGAAGGCCTGCGGCAGCACCACGTTGCCCATCATCTGCCAGTAGTTCATGCCGATGGCATAGCCGGCGAACACCTGACCACGCGGGATGGACTGGATGCCCGAACGCATGATCTCGCAGTAATACGCCGCCTCGAACAGGATGAAGGTGATCAGGGCCGATTCGAAGGCGCCGACCTGGATAGGCTCGGAGGCACCGATGATCCAGGCGCCGATGAAAGGCACCAGGAAGTAGAACCAGAAGATCACCAGCACCAGCGGAATGGAGCGGATCAGGTTAACGTAGGTGGTCGCGATGAACGACAGCGGCTTGTTGGACGACAGGCGCATCATGGCCAGCAGCGTGCCCAGGATGATCCCGCCCAGCATGGCCGAGAAGGTCAGGATGAGCGTGAACTTCAGGCCGGTCGTGAACAGGTAGACCCAGGAACGCTGGATGACGTCGAAATCGAAATTGCTGAACATGGATCAATGCCCTCCTGCGCTGGTGCTGCCGCCGGTGATATAGCCGGGAACGGCGGTGACTTTTTCCAGCAGACGCGCCAGGAACAGCGCGATGACCGAAATGATCACGTAGATGATGGTGGCGCCAGTGAGGGCCTCGAAGGTCTGGAAGGTGAATTCGCGCATCGAGTAGGTCGCCGCGGTCAGTTCCACCAGACCGATGGTCAGCGCCACCGAGCTGTTCTTGATGATGGCGGCAAATTCGTTGGTCAGCGCCGGAATGATGATGCGGAAAGCCATCGGCAACAGCACATAGCGGTAGGTCTGCGTGGGCGTCAGGCCCAGTGCGGCGCCGGCCATGCGCTGGCCGCGCGGCAGCGCCTGGATGCCGGTGGTCACCTGCACGGCCACACGGGAGGAAGTGAAGAAGCCCAGGGCCAGGGTCGCGGTCACGAAGGACGCATCCGGCAGGCTCTTGATCCAGTCACCGAGGGCCTTGGGCAGCAGTTCCGGTATCACGAAATACCACAGGAACATCTGTACCAGCAGCGGGATGTTGCGGAACAGTTCCACGTAGCCGTTGGCAATGCGCACGACCCAGGGCTTGGTGGTGGTACGCAGGGTACCGAAGATGGTGCCCAGGACCAGTGCCATGATCCAGGCGCAGGCGGCCGTGGCCAGGGTCCATTTCAGGCCCGCCAGCAGCGTATCGATGTAGGGGATGCCATCGGGAGACATCTCCCAGAAGATTCCCCAATTCCAGTTGTAATGCATAAATGGCCTCGTCTGTGTTCGAAGTCTGTGTTCTCGGGCGCGGTCACCAGGCAAATGCCGCGCCGCTTCTTGTTGGGTCAGCACCGGCGCCACCCCAGCCTTGCTGCCGGGCAAGCGGGGCGGCTCCGGCTAAACAAAACGGGGGACAGGCCCCCGTTTCATCCAATTGCACGAAGCAATGTGCTGATTACTTCTTCTTGCCCATGTTCTTCTGCGCTTCCGGCACGGCAGCATAAGCAGCCGGATCGTAGGAGTCGGTAGGCTTGGCCATGACGGCCTGCAGCTGCGGGCTCATCGGCACGTTCAGGTTGACACCCTTGGGCGGGATCGGCGACTGGAACCACTTGGCGTAGATCTTCTTGATGTCGTCACCCTTGTAGACCACGGTCAGCGCATCGTCCACGACCTTCTTGAACTCCTTGTCACCCTTGGGCAGGATCAGGCCGTACGGCTCGACCGACAGGGCTTCCGAGGACACCTGGTAGTCGCCCGGCGCCTTGGAGTTGGCAGCCAGCGAGGACAGCAGGATGTCGTCCATCACGAAGGCAGCGGCACGGCCGGTTTCCACCATCAGGAAGGCTTCGGCGTGGTCCTTGGCAGCCAGGATGTTCATGCCCAGGTTGCGTTCGGCGTTCAGCGCAGTAATCTGCTTCAGGTTGGAGGTGCCGGAGGTCGACACGATGGTCTTGCCCTTGAGGTCATCCAGCGTCTTCAGGTTGGCCGACTTCTTGGACAGGAACTTGTTGGCGGTCACGAACTCGGTCATCGAGAAGGCCACCTGGTTCCAGCGCTCCTGGTTGTTGGTCGCGGAGTCGCAGGAAATGTCGGTGGTACCGTTGGCGATGAGCGGAATGCGGGTGGCCGACGTCACGGGCACCATCTTGATGTTCAGCGAGGTCAGGCCCAGCTTCTTCTGGATCGCGGTCGCGGCCTTCAGGCACAGGTCGATCGAGTAGCCCTGATAGGACTGCTTGTCGTCCAGATAGGAGAAGGGGATCGACGAATCGCGCACACCCAGCGTCAGGGTACCCGAGTCCTTGATCTTCTTCAGACGGCCGGTGAATTCCTCAGCATGCACCGAGCTCATCAGTACGCTTGCCCCAACCAAAACCCCTGCTAGCTTCAATAACTTCATTGTGTGACCTCCTGGAAAAATTTTTTACGTAACGTATCAAATGACCCGCTGGCGGATCCGCTTGCGCGGAGCCCGACATCGGGCTGGCCGGCCGTATTGACGAACCTGTTATTGTTCTCTGCCGTGTCGCCTATTCTGTGTGCTAACACAGTTCTTTGCCAGCTTTGTTTGATGCACCACTGGCGACGTCTTGCAACGACCACCCCCTCGGTGATCCACAGGCTGGCAAATTACCCAAGCGCAACTGGCGGCGGGCGCATTGTACGACATATGCCGCCCGGTCAGGCAATCCGCAAAAACCCTCATGGCCGCAACACCACGATCCGATGCGCTGAGGACGGCTTCGCACCACGCAGGAAGCGCTGGCCCAGCCACAGACGCCACGACAGCACCCCCGTTCCGGTCAGCAATATCCATGCCAGAAACCAACTGCGCAGGCCACACGCGAGCGTGCGGGCGCAGCCGACGACACGCTCTGTCGAGGCGACGGGCAAGGGCTTCGAGAGAATCCGGAAGTGGCAGCGCCAAGCCCGTGTGGAGGCGGCTTGCGAGGCGATATGAAGAAAAGTGCAAGGAAGGAGCGAGCGCAGCGTCCTGGGGGCGAATGCGAGTGCGGCAGGAGTGAAGGGATGTGTCAAAAACACGTCGCCTCGTCCAGAGTGCAAGATCGGCCGGCACGCCCTGCGAGGCAGACGCCGAACCGGACGCACATGCGGCAGCGCCCGGCATGTCGATGCCGGGTCCCGTACTGAAGATATTGCGCCGCAAGGCTGGTTGGCCTGCGGTGCGCATGCGCACTGCAACCACGTCTCCTCCGAACCAGAGTGTTCTGGAATCATGGCCGACGATCTGTGGCGCACTGCGCCGCCGTCTTGGGCCGTGGTGGTCCGGTGCTCGCCGGACCGATCTTTCAAGGCATCACTGCATCACGGATACAGACCGCGCATCTCGCGCGCCTGCAGCACGCGGGTACAGGCCACGATGAAGGCCGCCGTACGCAGCGACACCTTCTTCTCTTCGGCCAGCTGCCAGACGGCGGCAAAGGCTTCGCGCATGATGCGGGTCAGGCGCAGGTTGATTTCGTCTTCGGTCCAGAAGAAGCTGGAGAAGTCCTGCACCCATTCGAAGTAGCTCACCGTCACGCCACCGGCGTTGGCAATCACGTCGGGCACGATCAGCACGCCCTTGTCGCGCAGGATGTCGTCGGCAGCCGGCGTGGTCGGGCCGTTGGCGCCTTCCAGGATGATCTTGGCCTTGATCTGATTGGCGTTGGCTTCGGTGATCTGCTGTTCCAGTGCGGCAGGCACCAGAATGTCGCAGTCGACCGACCAGAATTGGGCACGATCGGTGATCTCGTCCGCACCAGGGAAACCCTTGACGCTGCCATTGCTGGCGACGTACGCCTGCAGTGCCGGCACGTCCAGGCCAGCGGCGTTGAAGACCGTGGTCACGTGATCCTGCACGGCCACCACCTTGGCGCCGGCTTCAGCGAACAGGCGTGCAGCGATGCCGCCGACGTTGCCGAAACCTTGCACCGCGACCTTGGCATCCTTGATGTCCATGCCGCGCTTGACAGCGGCTTCGCAACCGACCACGAAGACGCCGCGACCGGTGGCTTCATGACGGCCGAGGCTACCGCCCAGCGAGATGGGCTTGCCGGTAACCACGCCCGAAGAGGTGCTGCCCTGGTTCATGGAATAGGTATCCATCATCCAGGCCATGATCTGCGAATCAGTGTTGACGTCGGGAGCCGGAATGTCCTTGTTGGGGCCGATGATGATGCCGATCTCGCTGGTATAGCGGCGCGTGACGCGCTGCAGCTCACCACGGGAGAGAGTCTTGGGATCGACGCGGATACCGCCCTTGGCGCCACCATAGGGCACGTTCACGGCGGCATTCTTGACGGTCATCCAGGCCGACAGCGCCATCACTTCGGAGAGCGTCACATCCTGGTGGAAACGCACGCCGCCCTTGCCGGGGCCGCGCGAGGTGTTGTGCTGCACGCGGTAGCCTTCGAAGTGGGCGATGGTGCCATCGTCACGTTCGATGGGGACATCAACCACCAGGATGCGCTTGGGTCGCTTCAGGGTTTCCACCCAGCGCGCCAGCGAGCCCAGGTAGGGCGTCACGCGGTCGATCTGTTCGAGATACACGCCCCACGGACCGATGCCGTGCGGGACGAGATAGGAAGGCACTTCGTGATTAGGTACGTTCGACATGATGCAATCGCTCCTTTGGATAGCCGTGCTGTTCAAGACGAGAGGCCTGCAAATTCCGAAGTTCGCCAGGGCATGTTACTCCGTCGGCAGCGGCCTGCAAGTCGCGCCGGCAGGGCGCGCACCAAGGCGGCGACGGAGGCGCGCCTGCCAGCCCGGCCCTGGTGCGCCAGCTGGAAATTCGTGCCTGTCCGATTCAGCGCCGCCATCGTAGCCAGCCGGCCAAAACAAGGCTAATGCTTTGTGAGCATGTAATTATGCAGCGCCTGCATAACCTTTGGAAACCCTCTGTCACAAAGGGATTGCGCCGTTCGAGCCTGTTAATTTTCGATCAGGATTCGCGTTTTTCAGTAGTGCGTGCCGACTTTGCACCCGCAGCCCTTGCGGGGCTGGCGGGAGCCGCCCTGGGACGCTCACCACGCTCGCTGCGCCCCGTCTTTTCTTGCCGCTGCGCATCCAGATCCACCAGGTATTCCCACAGCCGCGCCACCAGCGCCTTGCCGGTACGCTGCGCGGTCGGACGTTCACGATAGAGGCGGATTTCCATCTCCACTTCCCACTCCCCGGTCGGACCATCAGTGCGGGCGAGCTGGCGATTGCGCACCTCGCGCACCACCGAGGATTCCGGCAGGAAGGCCACCCCGTGCCCCTCCAGCGCCATCATCTTGAGACTTTCCGACATGTCGGTCTCGTAGTGCTTCATCAGGTGCAGCGGGCGCTTGGTGTCGGCC
Organism: Herbaspirillum sp. FG34; assembly: GCF_057809315.1. Taxonomy (NCBI): domain Bacteria; kingdom Pseudomonadati; phylum Pseudomonadota; class Betaproteobacteria; order Burkholderiales; family Oxalobacteraceae; genus Herbaspirillum; species Herbaspirillum sp. FG34. Next base: position 44,795 of record NZ_JBMDJS010000020.1, read on the forward strand.
ATCATCAGTTCCACCATGCGGCCCAGGTAGGCATTGCTGGTGTAGGAAAGAAACGGCACGGGCGCCTTGGCACTGCCCGGAAAGACGTAATCCGGCTTGCCATTGCGGTCGCAGCGCGAATACGGACGCAGGGTTTCGGTGCCCATGGTGAGCATGTCGTAGCGGCTGGCATCGAGCTGCACCGGCTGACGCGGATGGTGATAGCACAGCAGCAGGTCGCAGCCGCCTTCGACGATGGTCATGACGGCATCGTGGACGTTGAGCGCGATCAGGCGGGTATTGATGGAGCCGAACCCCGACTCCAGGGCGCTCAACCACTTGGGCATGTAGGTCAGCGAGAGCGTATGGGGGACGGCGAAGTCGATGGTGGTCTGGGCCGTGGGCCGCTTGCCGCGCAGCAGGGCGCGGGTGTTGTTGATCTGGCCCAGCATGGCCACGGCCTGTTCATAGAAGACTTCGCCGGCGGCCGTCAGGCGCGTGGGATAGGAGGTGCGGTCGATCAGGTCGGTGCCCAGCCAGGCTTCCAGCGACTGGATGCGCCGCGAGAAGGCCGGTTGCGTCACATGCCGCAACTCCGCCGAGCGACTGAAACTGCGCGTCTCCGCCAGGGAGACGAAATCCTCAAGCCATTTGCTTTCCATTGCCCGCCCACTTCCCTTTCCAGGTCGAATGGGCGAATTGTGCCGCTGCGCCCGCGCCGGCGCAAGCTGCACGCGCGTATGGAGGTCTTAGCGCCGTCCGGCCGGCATCAGCACCGTGGGTTCGGCGTCCGGCTCGCCTGCCGGCACGGCGCCCTCGGGTTGCGGCAGCGCCGAACCACCCTCGTCCTCGGCCCCGGCCTGCTGGCGCAGCCACATCTGCGCATACAGACCATTGGCCATCAACAGTCCTGCATGCGTACCACGTTCGACGATGCGACCGTGATCCATCACCAGGATCTGGTGGGCATTGACGATGGTGGACAGGCGATGCGCAATGACCAGCGTGGTCCGCTCACGGGCGATTTCTTCGAGCTGTTGCTGGATGGCCTGCTCGGCGCGCGAGTCGAGGGCCGAGGTGGCTTCATCGAAGATGAGGATGGCCGGATCCTTGAGCAGGGTGCGGGCAATCGCCACGCGCTGCTTTTCACCGCCCGACAATTTCAGTCCCCGCTCGCCGACCATGCTCGCATAGCCTTCCGGCAGTGATTCGATGAAGTCGTGGATATAGGCCGCCTTGGCCGCCGCCACGATCTGCTCTCGCGTGGCGCCGGGCTTGCCGTAGGCGATGTTGTACTCGATGGTGTCGTTGAACAGCACCGTGTCCTGAGGGACGATGCCGATGGCCTGGCGCAGCGAGGCTTGCGTGACATTGCGCACATCCTGCGCGTCGATACGGATGGCGCCCTGGTCGACGTCGTAGAAGCGATACAGCAAACGCGACAGCGTCGACTTGCCCGAACCGCTGTGGCCGACCACGGCGGTGGTGGTGCCGGCCTGCACCTTGAAATCGACATCGAAGAGGATCTGGCGATTGCGCTCGTAGCTGAAGTCCACATGCTCGAAATGCAGTTCCGCACCTTGCGTCCTGAGCGGCTGCGCACCGGGCCGGTCGGCCACTTCGCGGTTTTCTTCCAGCAGCGAGAACAGGCGTTCCATGTCCGCCAGACTCTGCTTGATTTCACGATAGAGCACACCGAGGAAATTGAGTGGAATGTACAACTGGATCATGAAGGCATTGACCAGCACCATGTCCCCCAGAGTCATGCTGCCATCGATGACACCGGCGATGGCGCGCCACAGGATGAGCGTGACCGCAATGGCGATGATGGCGGACTGCCCGGTATTGAGCAGCGAGAGCGAACTCTGCGATTTCACCGCCGCGCGCTCATAGCGCTGCAGACCTTCGTCATAGCGGCGCGCCTCAAATTCCTCGTTGCCGAAATACTTCACCGTCTCGTAGTTGAGCAGCGAATCGATGGCGCGCGTATTGGCGTGCGAATCCAGCTCGTTCATGGTACGGCGGAAATGCGTGCGCCACTCGGTGACCGTGATGGTGAAGAGGATGTAGAGCACCAGCGCACCGGCGGTGATCAATGAGAACCAGATGTCGTAATGCGTGATGAGATAGGCCAGCACCAGCACGATCTCGATGATGGTGGGCAAGATCGAGAAGAGCGTATAGGACACCAGCGTAGAGACGCCACGCGTACCGCGTTCGATGTCGCGCGTCATGCCGCCGGTCTGGCGATTCAGGTGGAAGCGCAGCGACAGCGCATGCAGATGGCGGAACACCTGCAGCGCGATGGTCCGCACCGCCCGCTGGGTGACGCGGGCGAACATCAGTTCACGCAATTCGGTAAAGAGTGCGGTGGCCAGCCGCAGCGCGCCATAGGCCACCAGCAGCCCGAGCGGCAACACCAGCAGGGCTTGCGGATGGGCGGGCGTGATGGTCATGGCATCGACCAGCTTCTTCAACACCAGCGGCACGCCTACATTGGCCAGCTTGGCACCGACCAGGAAGGCCAGCGCCAGCATCACGCGCCATTTGTAGGTCCACAGGTAGGGCAGCAGCGTGCGCACGACTTCCCAGTCGCCGCGCTGGCGTTTGATGGGGGCTTGGGTCGGGGACGAGGAATTCGGATAGCGGCGCATGGGGCGGATCACAAAGGAAGAAGGTCGTGCACCACAGACCAGCAAAAGCGCAACATCCGATACACTAGCCTCTTGCCGCGCCTGCGGGCGCAAAACCGAATTATAAGAGCCATCCCGGCGCCCTGCCGGGGCTCACCTGCAAAGGAGCCTTCCATGTCACCCACCGTTCCCCAACTTCCGCCGGGCAAGGCGCCGCAATTGCGCGTCATGCCCATGCCGTCGGATGCCAACGTCTATGGCGACGTCTTCGGTGGCTGGATCATGGCCCAGGTCGACATCGCCGGTTCACTGCCGGCTACGCGCCGCGCCAACGGGCGGGTGGCGACGATTGCGGTCAATTCCTTCCTGTTCAAGAATCCGGTGTTCGTGGGAGACCTGCTGTCCTTCTATGCCGATATCGTCAAGGTCGGCAATACCTCCATCACGGTCAACGTTGAAGTGTATGCCGAGCGCAATCGCCTGCAGACCGAAATCGTCAAGGTGACCGAAGCCACCCTCACCTACGTGGCCACCGATGAAAACCGCAAGCCGCGGCCGTTGCCGCCGCTGGATCCGGTGCGCGAAGCGGGGGCCAGCCCGGCGATCTGAGCGCCGCTCTTCCCATCCTGCGGGCTTGAAAATTTTTCAGCCCGCAGGGTGCGGCACAGACGTATCGTTATGCCTCCCTCTCTGCCTTCCTCTTCCTCATCTTCATATTGCCCATGACCTCCTCCAGCCGCCCTGTCGTCCTCATCGTCGCCCGTCTGCCGCAGCACCTGCTGGACTTGCTGCAGCAGAACTTCACCTGCCACAACCTCATCCTCGATCCGCTCACCGATGAAGCGCTGGCTGCCATCGCGCCGCAGGTGCGCGGCATTGCTGCCAATGGCGAAGCCAAGGTCGGGCGCGATTTCATGGCGCGCTTCCCGGCGCTGGAGATTGTCTCGGTGTTCGGGGTCGGCTATGACGGGGTGGATGTACCGGCCGCCCGCGAGCGTGGCATCCATGTGACCCACACGCCTGACGTGCTCACCGAGGATGTGGCCGACATGGCCATTGCCCTGATGCTGGCCGTGGCACGCAACGTGGTGCGGGCCGACCGCTTTGCCCGCAGCGGCGAATGGAAGAAGGGGCCCTTCCCCTTCACCACCAAGGTCAGCGGCGCGCGCCTGGGCATCGTCGGCCTGGGCCGCATCGGGCAAGCCATCGCACAGCGTGCGGCGGCGTTCGACATGCAGATTGCGTATCACAACCGTTCGCGCAAGGATGTGCCTTACACCTATGTGGAAGACATCGTCTCGCTGGCGCGCGAGGTCGATTTCCTGGTGATGATCACGCCGGGTGGCGCGGGGACGCGGGCGCTGGTCAATGCCGAAGTGCTGGAAGCGCTGGGACCCAAGGGCTTCCTCATCAATGTGGCGCGTGGTTCGGTGGTGGACGAAAAGGCGCTCATCGCGGCGCTGCAGGCTGGCAAGATTGCCGGTGCGGGGCTGGACGTATTCGAGAACGAACCGAACATTCCGGCCGAACTGGCCGCGCTGGAGAACGTGGTGCTGACGCCGCACATGGCTAGCGGCACGCTGGTCACCAGGACGGCCATGGCGGAACTGGCGTTCACCAATTTGCAGGCGCATTTTTCTGGCAAGCCGGTGCTGACGCCGGTGCCTGACTGAAGCTTCATACAGGGGAAAAGCCGCCGCCGGAAGGGGTTCACGGACAGCGGCTTTTTGCTGATGGGTTCAGGGTGAGCGGTTTCGGTCCAAGGAGTCTTGCCCTGAGTCATTCCGTACTTGGGTGATGACTTGCTTAGCGCTATCACTACTGTGTGTCTGACTCGTCAAGCCACTCTTCAATGTTGATCCCCGAGAATGGGAATGTCGGCTCGCCGAACATGCGGAGAAGCGTCAGGTGCACATTGGCCTTCACTTTCACCAGATTTTCGAGCAGGAAGCTCCCGCCCAGGACGATGGCGGGCTGGAAACCATATATTTCATGCGGTTCAAGCGGACCTAGTTTGGATCGCGCACGTTCAAAGAGGGGCTGACCATCCTCGTCTTTCAGGTCAAACTGATCCGGCTCAACGCACGCGAATAACGAACGAATCGAAAAATCCAAGTCTTCCTTGGATTTGGGCTTCAGTTCATTTTCGAAAGCAGAGACGCTATGGAGCACGCAGTTCATCGAAACGCTGCTGCCTGTCTTCTCACCACACACGTAAAGTTTGCCAAATGCAGACCTCGCAATGACGTGGAAGACGTCAACTCCCTCCAATTCGGTGTCCGCGAGCCAATCATCGACGAGACCTGCATAGTCATCAGGGTTGACTGTGCAAAAGAGTCCATTGGCATATTCGCACCAGCCTTCTTGCTCCCAGTATTTCAATAGCTGATCGGGCAGCTTATTGCGCCATTTTTTCAGGCTTTTGGCCGGTACCGGAGTGCGCTTGGTCGCCTCGCCAAATTTGCTTGAAAAATATTCGAAGTCTTCATCTCTCATCTCGTTTCCTTGGTTTTTTTCCTTTTAGAAAAATAAGGTGCTACGCCTGTTTTTTAACTATCTTTTTTTGAGTCATCCTTTCATGGCTGCATGGTTCAAGAATTGAGCAACTTTTCGATATCGATACCCGAGAGTGGCAATTCCGGATCGGCGAATTGACGGAGAATCGTCAGGTGTACCTTGGCATTCACTTTTGCCAGATTTTCGAGGAGAACTTTTCCGCCGAGTACGATGGCGGGCTCGAATCCATAGATTTCGTGCGGTTCAAGTGGGCCGAGTTTTGACCTGGCGCGTTCAAAGAGCGGCTGTCCGTCCTCGTCTTTTATATCAAATCGTGCTGGCTTACTGAACGCAAAAAGTGAACGGATTGAATAATCCAGGTCTTCGTTAGTTTTCGCCTTTAATTCATTCTGTAGAGCGGAGACCATATTGAGAGCGCAGGCAATCGTGACGCCACGACCCGTCTTCTCACCACACACATAGAGATCGCCAAATGCAGTCCTTGCAATCACATGAAATAAGTCAATCTCATCCAATCCTGTTTCGGCAAGCCACACATCAACGAGGTCTTCATAGTCATCAGGGTTAACTATGCTGAAGAGGCCATTCGCATATTCGCACCATCCTTCTTGCTCCCAGTATTTCAATAACTTATCTGGCAGCTTACCGCGCCATTTCTCAACGCTTGCGGCGGGCACCATGGAACTCTTTGTAGCCTCGCCAAAGTTACTAATAAAATATTTGAATCCTTCGTCTCTCATCTCACTCACTTGCCACGGCAAAACCTTCAATGACATCGCAGGCAATCAAAGGCGTCGATTTTTTGACAGCCAATCCCATCGCCCATTTGCAAACGCTGTCACCGATTTGTCATTGTCATCGTCGTACAGGAATCCGCCGGCGGCCAATCCGAGTTTGAGAAAGATACTCGCACCAGCAATTGAAAGAGGTGCGTTGTCCCAATCATGCAGAACCTTAAAAGCATATGGGCCTGGAACCTCGAACAATTTGAGTCCATTCAGTTGGACATCTGAAAGATTGGGAGACAGACTAATCTCCAACAACCTCTCGCCTGTTTCCGAAAAAGATAACTGTAGACCGTTCTCGCTCCAAAACTCTTTTGTTTCTCCGGAGAAGAGACTTTTCTCTACGGATAACGGCGCGCCTAAAACTGTATGAACCTCGCCCTTAGTCATTCCAAACTTAAGTGGTCCGACGCCTATGTAAGACGTAATGATATGTTCTTGCATGACGGTCAAAAATTCAAAGCTGATACGCTCCCATTGCCTCAAGATCTTCATCCCAATGGCCGCGAGAAAAAGCTGAGATTGCCAGGTCGTCGTCGTCAGAATGCTCGAATCCCGTCACCGAAATACCGAGGTTCTTGAGCACAATTATTCCCACATCTTCATAAGCGTCTTTATCGAGATTCAATAGTTCGACAAGGCGACTTCTTTTTGGCGGCAAGAATATCTGGATATTTTCTATTCTGGCATCAGTACAACGTCGTGAGAGGCCGATCTCAACGAGCTTGTTTTCGGATGAGTATGTTGTCGATACACTGCCTCTGTACTCTACATACTGCTTTAAGAAATTCATCGAACGGCTGTGGGATTCCCCCCAGAGCTGAGCGACCTCAGCAGGTGTCATTCCGAAGCGGACGTCATCAACTCCAACATAGGGAATGACTTCTTCTATCTTCAGGGGGGCCATGAAATTTTTTCCAGGGTTGCCGTTTCGATTATGAAATCTGACCGCGTTGAACGGTTTAGGAATTCTGATCACTGGACGTATTGAGATGTAATGGATTTAAAAATTGGCTAAATCAAAAGGCTTCAAGTCACTAAGTTGGCCATCCCAGCGGCCTCGTGCGAACACGGTGACTGCCCGCTGGCAAATGTCATCATCATGAAATCCCGTCAGCGTCATACCGAGATTGAGCAACACGATAAATCCAACACTTTCGTAGGGACTGCCGTCGATATTGACCAGGCTGCTGAATACATCCCGTGGTGGATCAGTGAATAGCTTGATGCCTTCATACTCCAATTCGAGTATGTTGCGGCTGAACCCCACTTCAACGAGCTCGTTAGTATTCAATCCGTAAGTAATAAGTAGTCCATTTTCTCTTCTGTACTCGATGGTCTCCCCCAAGAAGCCTTTCTTCTTTCTGGACGCAGCGCCGATTAACTCTTCGACGATTGCATGGGTCATACCAAAGCGAAGATGTCCAGCACCTATATGCGGCTTGATGTCAAAGCGGCTCGCCATAGTTTTCCTGCTAATTCAGTAATCCGTGGTCTTCGTTTTCCATCTCAAGGTCTTAGCGTGATCTATTCCAAACCCGGGTGACCTATGCCTGCGTTTGGCTGAATGTTGAATCGCCCGCCGTGGCGGCATGTTTCAAGAGTCGAGTAATTTTTCAATATCGATCCCTGAGAATGGCAGTTCCGGGTCGGCGAATTGACGGAGAATCGTCAGGTGCACATTGGCATTCACTTTTGCCAGATTTTCCAGGAGGATCTTTCCCCCTAGTACGATGGCGGGCTCGAATCCATATATTTCGTGTGCTTCAAGCGGACCGAGTTTCGACCTGACGCGTTCGAAGAGCGGCTGTCCATTCTCATCTTCCATGTCAAACTGGGCTGGATTACTGAACGCAAAAAACGAACGGATTGAAGAATCCAGGTCTTCCTTAGTTTTAACTTTCAATCGATTCTGTAGCGCAGAGACCATATTGAGGCCGCATACAATCGTTACGCTTCGCCCTGTCTTCTCACCGCACACATAGAGCGTGCCAAATGCAGACCTTGCAATTACATGGAAGGCATCAATCTCATCCAATCCGGTGTCTGTAAGCCACTCATCAACGATATCTTCATAGTCATCAGGATCAACAGTGCAAAAGAGGCCATTCGCATATTCGCACCAGCCTTCTTGCTCCCAGTATTTCAATAACTGATCGGGCAGCTTGTTGCGCCATTTCTCAAGGCTTTTCGCTGGCACCGAAGTGCTCTTGGTAGCCTCGCCAAATTTGCTAATAAAATATTCGAAGTCTTCATCTCTCATCTAATTCCCTTGCCACGGCAAGGCTCCAGTTTGACATTCATTTTTTGATTTCCGCGACCATTATCGATTGCATGCTTGGCTTCACGATCCATCTCCTGCACTCGGGTCAGCGGCTTCAGCCCCGAATTCCCGCTCCCAGGCGGCGTGTAAGCCTGGTTCCAGCTCGCTCCAATTGACTTGTTCACGTCAGCGCGGCCGATACTCGTCGTTTTATGTCGCATCCAGCCTCCAGCGACCATGTCTGGCTCATGCAGAGCGGCTAATTTCTCCATCAGTTCCTTTGCACGAATCCCGGCCTTTACATCTGCCTCTACCCTGCTCATGCCTTGCTGACGATTGCTCTCGGCAATACCGTCAGATATGTCTTTAAGGGTACTTTGCCGATGCGTGGCTTGTGCCGCGGTGGCCGCCGGATTCCGATTCATTTTCTTAAACGCATCCCTAGCCATCGCGTATTCACTAGCAGTCAGACTGTTGATAGCCTCCTCTTGACGTCTGAGCTGCTCCGCCATTTCTTTTAAAAACGCCTTCTGTTCCTCCTTGCTCATCCGCATGAATTGTTTCTTATCATACGGATGGAAACAAGGCACTTTAAACTGCCGGGCCTTGACGGTGACGTCCTTCTTGGGCTTTTTAGGTGGCTGGGGGCCAGGTGCAGCTTCCTTGGCGACTTTAGCTTCTCGCGCAACTCTTGCGGCTTCCTCTGCTTCCTTGGCCGTCTTGGCCGCTTTGGCAAGTTCTTCCGCCTCATGCGCGCCCTTGCCAATCCGAGATGCCGTTCCTGCACCCTTTGCCATGCCAACCGCGCGCTTGGCAACCTTGCCCACGGTGGTGACGACTTTGCCACCCGGTATCATGCTTGCCGCAGCAATCCCCGCTTCAACATAGTCGCCTTCGGCCGTATAGATCGCCGCATCGATCGCACCGGTGATGACAGACAACCCCGGAACGAAGCTGGCAACGCCCAGCACCCCATGCACCCAGGGACTGGACTTCTGCCAAAACGTTTTCTCGGCCGCAGTCTCTGCCTTGATGGCAGCATTGGCTCCGCCACCGCGCGGCTCGATGCGCGTGACGGACCTGTCCGCCTGTTCGAGGATGACTCCCTTGGTCGTCATGGCAGCGCACCCCGCATCCGGTCAGCACGGTGGCAAGCCACTTCGCAAAGGCGCACTGCATCCATCAGGACGAGAAGAGAATGAAGCCTTCGCATCATGCTCAACTCGCCAGATTCATGTCGCACTCGTCGCCGTGGCGCACGACGAACTTCTTCTCCACGCGCACGCTGGCGGAGCTCTTTGCAGGGCGGACCTTTCCCTTGTTGACACCGGATCTCATGCCACCGCCCGTTCCGGCTTCGTTGCCGGTCACGCGCGTGACAAGGCTGTCACCGAACAGAAAAACCGGGTCGCCATTGACCCGGACCGATTTGGCCACCTGTACGCTATCGCTCAAGTCGGCAATGACGGGATACGGCACCGGCACCATGTTCGGTCCCATCGGTGTCTTGCAGACGTCGGGTACGAGACTGACGGCCTTGAAGATGCCGTTCTTGCGGGCAGCTGTGGGCATGGAGTTCTCTCAAGCGTTGGTTGGCAGCGATTGGTTCGGCAGGCTCGCCGAAGGCGGGGACGCAGGGTCTTGGGCAGGTTCACGCAAGGCGTCGGCCTCGGCGCGTGACAGCACCCGTGCTTCAAGCACCCGGACGTCTGGCGAGCAGGCGACCGTCGCGCGCCAGACGCAAACGACGGAGGGTTTCTTGTCGGGGGAGTTGGGAGTGGGGGCTACATCGACGATCACCGTATCGAGCTTGGCGGCGAGTTCGGCTATGCGGCCATCTTCAAAGCGGACCAGCACAAACGGCAAATGCCCCGGCAGCGTGAACGACAGCAGCGTGTTGCCTGCAGCGTCCTGTGCTGTTGCGGCACCCGCAGGACAGAGGTTGGACAGCGTGATGGTTTCATCGCCATCCAGATGCGGAATGACTTGCTGGTCCGCAGGGGCAGCGTTCCAATACGCAAAATCAAAATCAGCGGGCAACCCGGGATGCCGCCCCTCCAGCCACTGCTGGTCGTAAGTGCCCGCGAGGCGCAGGCGGGGCTGCCAGGCGCGTCCGACCATGCCCAAACCCACTGGAATGTACGCTTCGCCAAAACGCAGCAGCGGCTGATTGAGCGCCTGAATTTGCGGCGCTGGTATCCGGTTTGTTTTTGTCGCACGGAGATACCAATCCTCTGCGAAGCCAAGGCCTATCGGATTGTGTTCATGCACCGCATGGGCGATGGCTTGCTGCATATCGCCGTCAGTGGCAGATTCCGGCAGCGGCTTGCGCTCTGGCAGTCGATGCTTTTTGTTCACACGTGCGGCAGCCGGCTCGGTTTCAAGAATCTTGTTCTCGCCCCCGTAGGCATATTCGTAACGCAGTGGCAGCGTCGTGATGGCTTGCGGTGTGCTCAGCTTCCATGCGGGAAGCGCGAACAGCGTCAGCGCCCGGAGCAAGGCAGAACGCCTGCGCCATTCGCGTGGACCCGTGACAAGCAGCGTCTTGGAGAAAATGAGCGGGCCTTGCCTGGCCTGCTCCGTCAGGCGCACGCACTCTTGCCGCCACTGCGCCACGCGCTCGGGCGAAGCATGCTGCAAGGGATTCAAGCCATGAGGTTCAGGCGGCAACTCGGGCTCGACCGGTGCGCCGTTGATCTTGATGGCGACCTCGAACTGGCGGGCCGCGCGTCCCTGCGGCGCATGCGCGTCGGCAATGACGATGACGTCGGTATGCGGCTTGTACGGCGCCAGATCCGATTCCTGCCTGACGCTGGAACGGTTCAGTTCGCCGTAGTACTCGTCGGAGGTGACCAGCGGCGTTTGCTCGGGTGCGAGCAAGAGCTGGCCGTCGGGCTGCAACTCAAAGGTGAGTCGCATGACGACGACGTGAAAGCGCTGGTCATGCTGGTCGAGCGCGTCGAACGCCATCGCCGGATAAGGCGTGAGGTTGCGAAATTCCATGATCAGTGCCCGGTTAGTTGATATCGACGTCTTTGCCGGACAACTGCATCGGCCCGCTGGCCTCGATGCCGATCTCGGCACCGTTGATGGAGATCTTGCCGTCGGCCGTCATGCGCAAACTGGCCTTGCCCACCGAAATGGAAAGCTCCTCACCCGCCGTGATCGACAGGGTGTTGCCGACCTTGGTGATCTGGTTGATGCCAACGACCGTCGCCATCACAGTGCCCACGTTGAGGTTGTAGGCCAGGCCGACGTTTTCCATGCGGCCCATGCCGACGTTCTGCATGTAGGCCATGCCGATGGTTTCGGTCTTCATCCGCGCAACATGAGTCGACCAGTTCTTGCCGATCTGGTCCTTGCGGTTCTTGCCGATGGTCTTGGTACGGTTGCTGCCGATGCTGATGGTTTCGTTGTTGTCGACCGTCTCGGTACGGTTGTTGTGGACCGTGATGGTCTCGTCGTTGTCGACCGTCTCGGTGCGGTCATGCCCGATGTGGGAGGTCTCGTCGTGGTCGATGGTCTTGCGGCGATCATGGCCGACCCATTTGTCTTCGTCGTGCTCGACCTCGGTCAGCTGGTCGCGCTCGGCGTGCAGCCATAACTGCTCCTGGCCCTTCTTGTCTTCGAAGCGCAGCGCATTGGCATGGTCGTAGCCGCCCTTGGGCGTTGACCGCGTCAGGATGCCGCTCTGGGTCTTGTTCGCCGGCAGCTCCCAGGCGGGCATGTTGGCGGCATTGGGCACCATGCCGGTGATGAGTCCGCGATCCGGATTACCGTCCAGGAATTGCACGATGACTTCACAACCGATGCGGGGAATGAAGGTCGCGCCGAAGTTCGAACCTGCCCAGGCAGTGGCCACCCGCAGCCAGGCCGAACTCCCTTCATCGAACTCGCCGTCGCGGTCCCAATGAAATTGGACTTTGACCCGGCCATACTCATCCGTGTAGATTTCTTCGCCCTTGGGGCCCACGATAGTGGCCGTTTGCAGGCCATAGATTTTTGGTTCGACGCTGTTGAAGCCGCGGCCGGGACGCCAGGGAATGAGCTTGCGGATACAGGTGAAGCGGTTCTCGTAGTGCGGCGCAATGCCGTTGTTGACGTGGTAGTTGTTGGTGGCACTGTGGTGCGTGTCGATGATGAGGAATTCGCACTCTTCCTTGCTGCCGCCGTCGAAGTGGCCGGTGAGACGGAACCAGCGGCCAGGTACCACGTTGCGGTTGTTGCCTGCGGCCTCGAAGAACTTGCCCGCTTGTTCGAATTCTTCCATGCGTTGCGTGGCGAGAAGGTCGCCGTCCTGGCGATCCTTGAATCCATAGGCACCGGCGTATTCGTAGGCCTCCTTGCGCAGGACCAGACCTTGATTGTTGCGTGTCGGGACCTCGACGGTTTTTGGCCAGGGGGATTTGAAATCGTAGGAAGTCAGGGTCACGCTTGCAGGCATGATGTGCCGCTCAGCTGACCATTCATGGATACCGTCTTCTTCCTGCGAACCGGCATGACGCTGGAAGGCGATCTCTACGCCATCGATGGCCTCAGCCAGGGTGGAGTCGTCGCCCAGTACCAGCTTGTGACCGTTGGCCGTATGTTCATAGGCATAGTGCCAGCCTGCGGCCTCCCAGCGCCTGCTCAGGTAATTGTGGTCGGACTCGTTGAACTGGCACGCCTCGGTCACGGGCAGGTCTTCCCCGTGATGGCGGAACTCCCAATCGGGCAAGGCGCTGTAATGCTCGAAGATGCGCCGCGTCTGCTCGTACAAACCCACACCATGGAACAGCATGCAGTTCGTGCGCAAGGAAAGATACTTCAGCCAGGGGCCTAGCCTGGCTTCGTAGAATGCGATATCGCCATCAGTCCTGACGAACCGGAAGCTGAAGACGTAACCGGTAAAGTAGCGCAGGCTGCCGTCTTGGCGGACAAGCTCCACGCAAAGCAGTTTGCCTTGGAGGTCCTTGAGTTCGAGCGTGGCATTGTCGGCCAACAGCTCGACGGTGAATTCGAAGTCGCGTGACAGACCTTCGCTGGCGTCGAGCTTGTTGACGAGCAGTTCAGAAAGGGGAGCGTCGTTGTGTGGGAAAGTGAGCCGCAGAATGCGGGCGTGCTGATAGTCTGAAAGCAGCTGTTCCAGACCCTGGAGGGTTTTGCGCATGCAGGATTCCTGTGTTCATCAAGTTTCCCTCCCTGATGTAACACCGGCGCGCATTTTAATATTTCCCGATGGAAACGTGCAACTTCTGAATGACGACGGCGGGTGACTGCATGAATATTTACCCAAAGGTGCGATGCACCTTCAGGCGGGGAGCCGGCCTGCCTCTCCAGAGAATCCGATCTGCACAGGAAAATGACGACTCACCACCAGCCATGTCCTGTGAGCCCGAACTGAAAAGGCCTGAGTCCGGTGCAATACCGAACTCAGGCCTTGATGTAAAAAACTGACTGACGAACTTTAGCGAATCAGATTACGGCAGCACTTGCATCACGCCGCCTGCTTCTGCGCCGCCTTCGCAGGATCATCCCGCAACTCGCGGCGCAGGATCTTGCCCACGTTGGTCTTGGGCAACTCATCACGGAACTCGATGTACTTCGGCTTCTTGTAGCCGGTGAACTGTTCCTTGCAGTACGCCATCAACTGCTCGCTGGTCAGCGACTTGTCCTTGCGCACCACGAAGAGCTTGACCGCTTCGCCGGTATGCTCATCGGGCACACCAACGCAGGCGCATTCCAGCACACCGGGATGCTGCGCCACCACGCCTTCGATTTCATTCGGATAGACGTTGAAGCCGGAGACCAGGATCATGTCCTTCTTGCGGTCCACGATCCTGGTGTAGCCGCGCGCGTCCATCACACCGATGTCACCGGTCTTGAAGAAGCCGTCCGGTGTCATGACCTTGGCCGTCTCGTCAGGACGCTGCCAGTAACCCGGCATCACCTGCGGACCACGAATGGCGATCTCGCCCGGCTGGCCCAGTGGCACAGGCTGGCCGTCGTCATCGAGGATGGCGATTTCGGTGGACGGCAGCGGCAGGCCGATGGTCCCGGTGTATTCATCAATGGTGCAGGGGTTCGCGCTGGCAATGGGCGAAGTTTCGGACAAACCGTAACCTTCGATGATGGGGCAGCCGGTCAGCTTCTTCCACTTGTCGGCCACACTCTTCTGCACCGCCATGCCGCCACCCACGCAGCAGCGATAGCCGGAGAAATCCAGCTTGGCAAAGTCGGCATTGTTGAGCAGCGCGTTGTAAAGCGTATTGACCGCCGGGAAGGTATTGACCTTGTACTTGGCCAGCTCCTTGACGAACCCCGGAATATCGCGCGGATTCGGGATCAGCAGGTTCAGCGCACCTTCACGCGTGCCCAGCAGGTTGCAGACGGTGAGCGCAAAGATGTGATACAGCGGCAGTGCGCAGACGAACACCAGCTGGTCGATGGGCTTGCCGGACTTCAGCGCCGGGGTCAGCCATTCTTCGGCTTGCAGCACGTTGGCGATCAGGTTGCGATGGGTCAGCACCGCCCCCTTGGCCACGCCCGTGGTACCGCCAGTGTATTGCAGGAAGGCGACATCATCGGGCGTGAGCGATACCTTCTGCAAGGTCTTGCCCTCACCCTGCGACAGCGCGCGGCTGAAGGAGACGGCATTGGGCAGCGACCAGGCCGGCACCATCTTCTTGACGTGCCGCACCACCAGGTTGACGATGGCCCCCTTGAGCGTGCCGAGCAGCTCGCCCATGCTGGCTACCACGATGTGCTTGACCTGGGTATGGGCTACCACCTTCTGCAACGTGCAGGCAAAGTTCTCCAGCACGAAGATGGCTTCGGCACCGGAATCCTTCAGTTGGTGTTCCAGCTCGCGGGCAGTGTAGAGCGGATTGACGTTGACCACCGTGTAGCCGGCACGCAGGATGGCGGCAATGGCGATCGGGTATTGCAGCACGTTGGGCATCATGATCGCCACGCGAGCCCCCTTCTGCAGGCCCAGGCCTTGCAGCCACGCGCCCATGGCACGCGACATGGCATCGAGTTCGCCATAGCGGAGATACTTGCCCATGCAGACGTAAGCGTTCCGATCGGCATGCTTGGCGAAAGCCTCTTCGATCATCTGCACCAGCGAACCATAAGCGCTGGGATCGATATCAGCGGGAACGCCTGCGGGATACGATGCAAGCCAGAATCTTTCCATAGTGTGTCCTCTGTCTCCAGTCATAACGTGCGCTGGGGCTGGGCAGTGAAGCAAGACCACCGCGTTGGCGCGCACAGCAAAAAAAGCACGAGTGTTTTTTTATTTAACGCAGATGCTATCCAGCATTCGACGGCGGGGCAAGCATTTTGCGCCCCAAATTTGAGATTTTTTGCAAAATGGCTGCCAACGGCAGCGATATCACGGTCAGTCCCGGCCTGTTACGTTCAACGGCAAGCCAGCGACTGCCCAAATTTATCCGGCATAATACGCCGGCCTACCGTCCTTGGGCCGGCCATTGGTGCAGGGTGGAAATATTTCTGCATCGGCCTTGCCCCTGCTCAAGGGCACATCACCGAGGGCGGCATGACGTGCCGCCTTGTCCATGCGCGACAGCGTGCGCACCTTGTCATAGAAATCAGGGAAGCCACTGCTACGCGCAAACAATTGACGGAACGCCGGCACCAGATCGTGATACGCCCCCACCAGCGCCAGATGCGCATTGGACAAGGGCATGGCAAACCAGCGGTCGTAACCGGCATAGCCGTGCCAGCGGCTGGCCTTGATCTGCGCGTATTCGGCACGCAGGGCGGCGAAGATGGCGGCCTTGCACTGGCGTTTTTGGGCGTCACTGGCGTGGCTGTCGTAGTTTTCCTTCAACCGGGCGCGATACTTGTCCAGCAGGGCCAGGAATTCGCGCTTGCGGGCGGCAAAGCGGTGGTAGGCCTCGACCATCTCCGGATCGTGGCGCGCCGCCAGCCAGCGCTCCACGCCCAGCTCTTCCACGGCCACCGCAAAGCCTTCATTGAAGGAAGTATCACCAGGCGCATACACCGTCTGGTGCGCCAGCTCATGGAAGATCAGCCGCGCCAGTTCGCCATCGGGATACTGGATGAAGGTCGAGATCACCGGATCATCGAACCAGCCCAGCGTGGAATATGCCGGCACGCCCGCCACCTGGACGTCGTAGCCCTCGGCCTTGAGCGTCTCGGCATAGGCCTGGGCATCCTTGAGATGATAGTAGCCGCGATAGTCCACGCAGCCCGCAATCGGGAAGCACCATTGCTTGGGCTGGAGCGAAAGTTCGGGTGCGGCCACCACGTTCCACAGCACGAAGGGCCGGTCCAGCTGGGCATAGCTGCGATAGCTGCCATTGTCGGGCAGATCCAGTTCGGTGACGGCGTAGCGGCGGATCTCGCGCACGGTCTGCAACTTGGCCTTGAGCGCAGACGAGGTAGCGGGATCATCAATCCAATCCTGCAGCGGCTTGGCCTGGGCCAGCAGCGAAAACTGGCCATGTGCGGCCTGGGCGTAATACGAGACGCTTGAGCATCCCGTGAGCGCCCACAGCGCCGCCAGCGCGGCAACGATGGCGCCCCATCGCACACGGCGGCGCAGCACGGAAAACCTCAGGCCGCCACCGGCTGCTGCAGTTTCTCCACCTGCACCAGTACGTCGTAGAAAGTCGGCGCATTGCCCATGTCGGTCAGGCGCTGGCTGGTGACTTCGTTGGCGTTCTTGCCATCGGCGGCAAATTTCTTCCACCAGATCGACAGGCCCACCACCAGTCCCATGCGCGCCTTGTCGGTCACGCGCACGCGTGCCTGCATGCTGCCGCGGTCATTGAAGATGCGGACCGTCTCACCCTGGGCGATGCCGCGTGCGGCGGCATCCTGCGGGTGCATGTCGAGGTGCGGCTCACCTTCCGTATCACGCAGGCTCTGCACGTTGACGAAGGAGGAATTGAGGAAATTGCGTGCCGGCGGCGAGATCATCGCCAGCGGGTATTTCGCGCCCAGCTGCGGATTGCTGGCCACCGATTCGTAGGGCGCGATATAGGTCGGCAACGGATCGAGACCTGCGGCCTTCATCTGCTCGGAATAGAACTCGCACTTGCCCGAGGGCGTGGCAAACCCGCCTTCGGCAAAGGGCGCCACCGGCACCGACAGGCGCTGCCAGCCCTTCTGCTTCAACTGTTCCCAGTCGTAGCCGACGCTGCGCGGGTCGTCGCGCTTGAAGGCCACGGCGGCCAACTGATCGTCGCTGTCCTTGAAGCAGTCCTCTGCAAAGCCCATCGCTGCGGCCAGCAGGCGGAAGATCTCGGTATTCGGTTTGGCCTCGCCCAGCGGGGCGATGGCGGCATTGTTGGCCATCATGTAGACGTGGCCATACGAGGCATGCACATCGATGTGCTCCAGCTGCGTAGTCGCGGGCAGGAGGATATCGGCATAGTCGGCGGTATCGGTCTGGAAATGTTCCAGCACCACCGTGAACAGATCCTCACGCGCAAAGCCCTGCGCCACCTTGCCCGACTCCGGGGCCACCGCCACCGGGTTGGAGTTGTAGACGATCACCGCCTCCACCTGGGGACCGAAGTCGGGCGAAGCCGGCTTCAACAAGTCATCGCCGATGGTGCTCATGTTGATGACGCGGCTGGGCTTGCCATGACGCGCGGCCAGGTCGGGCCGGCTCAGGGCGGCGGCATCCTTGGGGAAGCTGTCCGACACCGACAACTGGATGCCTCCCGAAGCATGACGCCATGCACCGACCAGCGCCGGCAGGCAGGCCACATTGCGCGCGGCCATGCCACCGCCGCGTACGCGCTGCAGGCCGTAATTGGCGCGGATGAAGGCGCCCTCCCCGGCCAGCGCGACGCGGCCGTATTCGCGGGCCAGGTTCTGCACTTCGTCCGCACTGATGCCGCACACTTCAGCGGTACGGGCCGGAGTCCATTCAGCCACGCGCTCCTTGAGCTGGTCGAAGCCCAGCGTGTAGCGTGCGATGTAATCGTGGTCCAGCAAGTCTTCTGCGATCAGCACGTGCATCAGGCCCAGCGCCAGCGCGGCATCGGTGCCGGGCAAGAGCGCGATGTGCTGGTGGCATTTCTCCGCGGTCAGCGAGCGATATGGATCAATGGCGATCAGGCGTGCACCGTTGCGCTTGGCCGCTTGCACACGGGTCCAGAAATGCAGGTTGGAGGCAATCGGATTGCCGCCCCAGATGATGATGAGCTTGGCGTGATCGACCTGCTCCAGGTCGGCACCGATGCGCGCGCCGATGGTGTAGCGATAGCCTGCGCCACCGGCCGAGGCGCAGATGGTGCGGTCCAGTTGCGAGGCACCGAGACGGTTGAAGAAACGGCCGGCCATCGATTCGCCCTGCACTTGGCCCATGGTCCCGGCATAGCTGTAGGGCAGGATGGCTTGCGGATCGCGCAGGGCAATCTCGCCCAGGCGTTGCGCGATGGTGGCGATGGCCTCCTCCCAGCTGATGCGCTCGAACCTGCCCTCGCCCTTCTTGCCGACGCGGCGCATGGGATGCAGCAGGCGGTCCTTGTGATAGGTGCGCTCGGCATAGCGCGAGACCTTGGTGCAGAGCACGCCGGCGGTCGGCGGATGATCGGGGTCGCCGCGCACTTCGGTGGCCACGCCATCCTTGACGGTCACCAGCAAGGCGCAGGTATCGGGGCAATCATGGGGACAGGCGGCACGGACGATGGTGGTGGTCATGGCAGAAAAGAAAGCGGGGAAAGAAAAAACGGAAGCCCTCGGCGCACGCGAGGCAAGAAGCTACTTTATCTTAAAATGGCACGTCACGAATTTTCCGTAGTGCTGCCATGTCTCCTTCACCGCACTTCTGGCACCTCTGATAAAAATGTGCATGCCAGGCAGGCTCGCGGCCGCTGTATTGAACGAAATTGCACAGGCGCTCTTGCGCCGCCAAGGCGCGGTAAGATAGGCACACTTGTTACCAACGCCATTGCACCAGACTCCCATGAAACTCATCGACCCCATCGTCCAGTTCCACGCCGAACTGCAGAAGATCCGCCGCGACATCCACGCCCATCCCGAGCTGTGCTACGAAGAAGTGCGCACCGCCGACGTGGTGGCGCAAAAGCTGACCGAGTGGGGGATTCCAGTCGTACGCGGGCTCGGTGTCACGGGCGTGGTCGGCATCATCAAGGCGGGCGACAGCCCGCGCGCCATCGGCCTGCGGGCCGACATGGATGCGTTGCCCATGGCCGAAATCAATACCTTCGACCATGCCTCGCGCCATCCCGGCAAGATGCACGCCTGCGGGCATGACGGGCATACCGCCATGCTGCTGGGCGCTGCCCGTTACCTGGCGCAGCACCGCAATTTCGATGGCACCGTCTACGTGATCTTCCAGCCGGCTGAAGAAGGCGGACGCGGCGCCGAGCGCATGATCCAGGATGGCCTGTTTGAAAAGTACCCGATGGATGCCGTCTTCGGCATGCACAACTGGCCGGGTATCCCGGTCGGGCATTTCGGTGTGACGCCCGGTGCGCAGATGGCTTCCAGCAACGAATTCCATGTCACCGTCCGGGGCAAGGGATCGCACGCGGCTCAACCGCACAAGGCGGTCGATCCGGTGATGACGGCGGTTCACATCGCCCAGGCCTGGCAGAGCATCGTGGCACGCAACGTCAATCCGAACGATCCCGCCGTGGTATCGATCACCCAGATCCATACCGGCAGCGCCACCAACGTCATTCCGGATGAGGCCATGATGGTCGGCACCGTGCGTACCTTCAGCCTGCCGGTGCTGGACCTGATCGAGCGCCGCATGCAGGAAATCGCCGAGCACACAGCCGCCGCCTTCGATGCCACGGTCGAGTTCCGCTTCAACCGCAACTATCCGCCGCTGATCAACCATCCCAAGGAAACCGCCTTCGCCGTCGAGGTACTGACCGAACAGTTCGGCGCCGAGCACGTGGATGCGCAGACCGAGCCGACCATGGGTGCCGAGGATTTCGCCTTCATGTTGCAGCACAAGCCGGGCTGCTACGTCTTTTTGGGCAATGGCGATGGCGGTCATCGCGATCAGGGCCATGGACTGGGTCCGTGCAACCTGCACAACCCCAGCTACGATTTCAACGACGACCTGTTGCCCATCGGCGCCACCTACTGGGTGCGACTGGCCGAGAAATTCCTGCAGGCGAAGTAAGCGCGGCAGCGCCGCGCAGGGCATTGGCGAGCGGGCCCATTTCAGGCATGATCGCCAAAGCCCGCCGCCCGGAGAACTCTGTACGCAGCGACGGCGCTGCAAGAACGTATAACGACAACAGGGAGAAACCTTGCACACGCTCGCCACCATTCTGGTTCTGCTGGTCGCTCTGGAACATGTCTGGATCCTGATTCTGGAAATGTTCCTGTGGACCAAACCGCTGGGCCTGAAGACGTTCCGCCAGTCGCGCCAGGCCGCCGAAGCCACTCGCGTACTGGCCGCCAACCAGGGCCTCTATAACGGTTTCCTGGCCGCCGGGCTGTTCTGGAGCCTGGCCACGGGCGATCATGCCGTGCAGGTATTCTTCGTGAGCTGCGTGCTGGTGGCCGGCATCTATGGCGGCCTCACCGCCAAGCGCAGCATTCTTTACATCCAGGGACTGCCCGCCTTGCTGGCGTTGCTGGCCTTGCTGGCAAGTTGAACCGGCCCGACGACCATGACCCGCGCCCTCTTGCTGGCCTTGCTGCTCCTGCTGGCGCGCTCCGGCCTGGCGCAGGATACCGAGCCTGAGTGGTGGAGTTACCAGTCCCAGCGCGGGGAGAGTCTGAGCCTGGTCAAACTGGACATGAGCTTGCGGCGCAGCTTCCCGTTGTCCGGTTTTCCGTACGTGGTGGTGACCCGGGTGAGTTACGTTCCCGCCACGCCCGACGGCTTGCCGGCGCTGCCCGAGCAGGATCGGCTGGAAGCCCTGTCCGACCAGCTGGCTGCCGCCATCGCCAAGAAGACCCGCAGCCTTTACGTGGGTACGGCGTTCAGCCAGGGATTGCAGCAATCCTGGTTCTACGTGACCGATCCCAATGGCCTGGAGCCCGTTGTCGCTGGCGTGCACGCCCAACTGTGCCAGGGCTGCAAGACCAGCACCGCGATCCTGGCCGATCCGACCTGGGCGCTCTACCGCGATCAATTGCTGCCAGACTGGGAAACCCGGCAGCGCTACGGATTACGCAGTTACTAGGGCCTGTTCACATTAAATCTGCGAGATTTAATGTGAACAGGCCCTAACATGCAGCCCGGGGCGAACAGGTAAAGTTTCCGGGGCGAACTGCCGATAACAAGTTTCCTGACAGCATCATCATTGACATTGCGTCATCACAACCAGCCCGGTACGCCGCCAGTCGCGGCGGCCGGAACCACAACGTCGGACCGGGTCCGAGGGGAAGCCGCATGAAACAGATCAAACTCATCCTCAAGGACGAGATCTACGACTCGCTGGAGCGGGACTATCACAACTTCGTGCGGCTCTCGACCAAGATCGACTCGGGCTTCGTCAAACCCTCCTTCGACAGCTACCTGCTGGCCAAGCTCTCCGAGAACACCAATTTCCTCACCGAAGAAGCGGTACAGCACCTGATGCTCTCGGGCCAGTATGCGTGGGCGCGACGAGCGATGGACAAGGAATTCCCTGACGTGGTGCAGATCCTCATCGAGCAGGCCGCCAACTACGGTTTCTGGATCGCGGTGCGCCATGACTGGGGTACCGAAGAACTGGTCAATGCCTCGCGGGCCTGGGCCAGCGCCATCATCAAGCAGGCCAAGGGAGATGAAACCCAGATCGACGTGCTGGCCGCGCAAATCAAGGCCTCAGCCACCAATATCGCCGTCGTGCAGGAGCGTCTGAAGACGCCTGCCTCGCAACTGGCCCATGCGATGGTGCAGGAACTGCGCGAGACCCACATTGCCATCGAACATGCCTCCGGCATGGTGGCGCGCGAAAAGCTGGGGGCCATGCGTACCCTGCTCAAACTCGGGCGCGCCTACGGCAACGTCTCGGAAAAGGCCGAACAGGACATGATGGACAAGCTCAAGCGCGAAAAACCCTGGCTCTTCGACACCGGTCCCAAGGGTTTCTGGGGCCACGTCGCAGCCTGGTGGCGCGGGGTCTGAACCCGCAGTCCGATTTCTTCAGGGAGCCTGCACGGGCTCGGCCTGGCGCATGAGGCGGATGTCGCCATACCAGGCTTGCATCTTCTGGACGGTGTTGTCGGTATCGGTGAGCACCCCCACACCGATCAGGCGGCCGGGCTTTTCACCGAAGGCGCGCTCATAGTCCTCGGCCACGTTGCGTTGGTAATTGCGCCACTGCCCCACATGTTGCGCACCGCTTTCGGCCACCAGCATCTGGATGCGGCCAGTGCGGCCGTTGGCGATGACCGTGCCCACGGGCGCCTTGGGATCCCATACGTACATCAGCGTGGCATAGGGTAAATCATGGCCGGTAAGCAACTTGGCCGTATCGAAGAGGATGGTATCCATCAGCGAAAGCTTGTCGTGGTCGCCATCGAAGGCCAGCACGACGCGTACGGGAGAGTCATCGGTTTCCCGGTGCGCGAGGTCGGCGCCGGGAATCAGACCGGCCGCCTTCCAGCTCCAGATCAACCAGGGTTTCTTGTTGAT
The DNA here is from genome assembly GCF_057809315.1 of Herbaspirillum sp. FG34. Lineage (NCBI taxonomy): Bacteria > Pseudomonadati > Pseudomonadota > Betaproteobacteria > Burkholderiales > Oxalobacteraceae > Herbaspirillum > Herbaspirillum sp. FG34. Next base: position 67,568 of record NZ_JBMDJS010000020.1, read on the forward strand.
GTCGATGTCGACCGGATGACGCAGTCCGGAAGAAGCGCGGTCAGCAACGGCATGCAGCACGCTGCGGCCATTGTCCTGTACCAGGCCGTATTGGGTCGGAATCTTCTTGCGGGTAAAGACCAGGGGCTCCCAGCCAGCCGGCAGGCCTTCGGGCGGGTTGGCCGAGAACAGCGCCAGGGCCTGATCCAGCCGGGCCTGCCTGGCGACGTCGTTGGGCGGTTGCGGCTTCTGAGCGGCACAACCGGCCAGCAGGATGGCACCGGTCACGCAGAGCGGGACCAGCATGGTGTGCGTGAACGAGACTGGAAAGGACACAGGACCGAGAGCAGCAAGGCGCGTGCGTACGCGCGTGAGACGCAAATTCATGAAGGCCAACCGGAGAAATCGGAATCTGAGGGAAAGTCTGCGGCCACCCCGACCGCAGACGAACACTAACAGGAAAATCACGCGAGACGATATCGGGAAAACCCTTGGCAAGTAAAAAAACATCAGCAATGCAGCGCAACAGCCTGCTCAGTTTTGCTGCCGCAGGATCTGGATGAACATCTTGGCCAGCGACGATAGCGTGCTGTTCTTGCGCGTAACGATGCCGTAATGCTCGATGCGCGTCTTCAGGTTCACCGGCAGGATGCCCAGCATCTGGCGCGCAGCGAAGAAGTGGGCGATGTCCAGCGGCATCACCGCCACCATGTTCGATTGCGCCAGCAGGGTGATGGTGACGAAGGGCGAGGCCGTCTCGATCACGTTGCCGGGCACCTTGAGTCCCTCCAGCTTGAATTCATGCTCGATCCAGATGCGCATCGGCATGTTGCTGGAATACAGAATCCAGGAAGCCCCGGCCAGCTCCTGCAGGCGCACCTTCTGCGCCGTGGCCAGCGGATGGTCGATACCGCTGACGATGCACATGGGCTCGCCGCGCAGCATTTCGTAGTGATACAGATTGGGCTGCGAGCTGACCGAAGAGCGCCCGATCATCAGGTCAATACGCCCCTGATCCAGCAGCAGCAGCTGACGCGCGCTGGTATCTTCGCTGATCTCGATGGAGACATCCGGCTGGATCTCGCGCAGGCGTGACAGCGCGCGCGTGACAAAGGGGGCCGCGCCCATGATGGTACCGATGGACAGGCGCCCGCCGCGGCCGCTGATCATGTTCTGCAATTCCTCGCGCAGGTTGGCCACGTCGCTCTGGATCAGGCGCGCATAGCGGATCACGCAACGCCCAAGCTCGGTGGCCTCGATGCCGCGCGGGGAGCGGTCGAACAAGGTCACGCCCAACGCATCCTCCATTTCATGCAGGGCCTTGGTAGCGGCCGGCTGGGTCATGTGCATGACCTCGGCCGCCTTGTGCAGCGAGCCCTGCTCGTCGAGCGCCGTCAGCAATGCGACCTGGCGGAAGCGCAGGCGGCTGACGATGGAGCCGACCGAAGGCAGTGCATCGCCCGCGACGCCCGCAGGGCCGTCCTCTTCCAGTCGGTTATCACCCGATGAATTAAGCTCATTAGACATCCTCTTGCCAGCCTCTTATAGTCGTCCCGGAAAAACCACAATGCTAGCGCATCTGCCTCCTGCCCACGGCGATGCGTGAAAAAAGCTCAGGAGACGACGGGCAGATTGATCCACAGGTGGCTTGGCCTGACGGCAGTGTCCTGCCGCTTGCCAATCGCGGCCCCTGTTCTGCACTGCGCGCCTCCTGGCTCTGACCGCCCCTGATCGGCGACCTGTGGATGAAGACAGTACAAGGAGACCCGGTGAGGCTGATTCAATATCGCAATCTGCATGGCCAACGTCATGTCGGCATCGTCAATGGTCCCGCCATCCAGGCGCTGGGCGAGGTCACCACCATGCGCGAACTGGGCCTGCTGGCCATCGAACGCAACACCGGGCTGGAACGCCTGGCCCAACTGCTCAATACCGACCGGTCCGAGGACTACGCAGCGATCCTGGACGAGGGCCGCATCCTGGCACCGCTGGATCATCCCGATCCTGCACATTGTCGCGTCTCCGGCGCCGGCACCACGCACCTGGGCAGCGCCACCACGCGCGACAAGATGCACCGCCGGCTGGAAGGCGATGAACTCGACAAGACCGATACGCAGCTGATGATCGAATGGGGCATTGCCGGGGGCCGTCCCGCCCCGGGTACGGTGGGCGTGCAGCCGGAATGGTTTTACAAGGGTGACGGCAATTGCATCGTCGCGCCCGGCCAGCCGCTGCCGCGTCCCGACTTCGCGCTGGATGGCGGCGAGGAACCGGAGATCGTCGGTCTGTACCTGATCGATGCCGCGGGTTGTCCGCGCCGCCTCGGCTTTGCCATCGGCAACGAGTTCTCGGATCACGTGATGGAGCGCCGCAACTACCTCTACCAGGGGCACTCCAAGCTGCGCCACTGCGCCTTCGGACCGGAGCTGCTGGTGGGCCTGCCTCCTGCACATCTGATCGGCATGACACGCATCCGGCGCCGTGGCCGCGTGATCTGGGAACAGGAATTCCTGACCGGCCCGGACAACATGTGCCATGCCATCGAGAATCTCGAATATCACTATTTCAAATACGCCCACCTGCTGCACGCGGGGGACGTGCACGTGCACTTCATGGGCGCGGCCAACCTGTCCTTCGCCTACAGCGTGCGTACCGAGGACGGCGACAGCATCGAAATCAGCATTCCCGACTTCGGCGCACCGCTGGTCAATGGCATTGAGTACGTGAAGTCGATGTTTCAACCGGGCGGTGTCAGGCAGCTCTAGCTGCGCTGCAGTTGCACCGTCGTTGCAGCCACACCGCCCGGCCCCAGGCGCATGACATACCGGCAATCATGCCAAGGCCCCGACCTCGCGGTCATACAACAAGAGGCCGCCCCCAGGAAATTCAACCAAGGAGACCACCCTCATGCAGCTATACCCGCCTCGCCCCCACGCCGTAAGGACGGAGCGTCGATGAACTACACCTTCGATTTCATGAGCGTCTTCGCCAACTGGGACCGCCTGCTGATGGGCGCCTGGCTGACGATACAGCTCTCGGCCTTGTCCATCGTATCGGGCTTCGTGGTCGGCACGCTCTGCGCGATTGCCGGCAAGAGCCGACTGGCGCTGGTGCGCGGCCTGGTGCAGGCGTATGTCGAGATCATCCGCAACACGCCGCTGCTGGTGCAGGTGTTCCTGGTGTTCTTCGGCCTGGCCAGCATCGGCTGGAAGCTGACCGCCGAGACTGCCGCAGTCATTGCGCTCACCGTCAACGTGGGTGCCTATACCACCGAGATCATGCGCGCCGGCATCAACTCCATCCATCCGGGCCAGATCGAGGCGGCCGAATGCCTGGGCATGTCGCGCTTTCACGTCTACTGGCACGTGGTGCTGCTGCCGGCGGTGGAGCGCGTCTATCCCTCGCTGACCAGCCAGTTCATCCTGCTGATGCTGGCCTCCAGCATCACCTCGCAGATTTCGGCAGAAGAGCTGACCGCCACCGCCAACCTGGTGCAGTCGGAAACCTTCCGCAGCTTCGAGGTGTATGCAGTCATCGCGGTGGCCTACCTGGTGCTGTCCTTCCTGTTCCGGGGCGCCTTCTGGGCAATCAGCCAGATGGCCTTCGTGCGCAAGCGCAAGCTTGGCACCAATCTTTGAGGAGACGTGATGAACGCATTCAGTTTCCTGCACGTGGAATATCTGCTGCAAGCTGCCGTCTGGACCGTGGTGCTGTCACTGGTCGCCTTCCTCTTCGGTGGCGTGGCCGGTTTCGTGATCGCCTTGTGGCGGGTCTCGCCCAATGCCCTTCTGCGCGGCATCGCCAGTACCTACATCCAGGTGGTGCAAGGCATTCCGCTGCTGGTGATCCTGTTCGTGGCCTACTTCGGACTGGCCATCGCCGGCCTGAAGCTGACCCCGCTGGTGGCCGCCGGAATTTCCTTTGCGATCTACTGCGCCGCCTTCCTCGGCGAGATCTGGCGCGGCTGCATCCAGGCAGTTCCCAAGACCCAATGGGAAGCCTCGGAATGCCTGGGCTTCAACCGCTTCGAGCAGCTCACCAAGGTGATCCTGCCGCAGGCGATCAAGATCGCCACGCCGCCGACCGTGGGCTTCATGGTGCAGATCGTCAAGAACACCTCGCTGGCATCGGTGATCGGCTTCGTCGATCTCTCGCGCGCCGGCCAGATCATCAACAACTCGACCTTCCAGCCGTTCACCGTATTCGGCTGCGTCGCCCTCATCTATTTTTGCCTGTGCTTCCCGCTGTCAGCGCTGTCCAAGCACTTTGAAAGGAAACTGAATGTCAGCCATCGTTAAGATCAAGGACCTGCACAAGAGCTTCGGCAGCAACAAGGTATTGAACGGCGTGTCGCTGGATGTGCAGAAGGGCCAGATGGTGGCCATCATCGGCAAGAGCGGCTCGGGCAAGAGCACGCTGCTGCGTTGCCTGAACGGTCTGGAGAAAGTCGACGGCGGTGACATCCATGTATGCGGACATGATATTCATCATCCGGACAAGCTCAACCTGCGCGAGTTGCGCAAGCAGGTCGGCATCGTCTTCCAGAGCTACAACCTGTTCCCGCACCTGACGGTGGAGCGCAACATCACGCTGGCGCTGACCACCATCAAGAAGATGTCGACCGAGCAAGCCAAGACGATCGCCCACAAGGTGCTGCAACTGGTCGGGCTGGAAAACAAGAAGGAAGCCTATCCCGAGCAGCTCTCCGGGGGCCAGGCACAACGCGTGGCGATTGCCCGCTCGCTGGCCATGGCGCCGGAACTGATGCTGTTCGACGAAGTGACCTCAGCGCTGGATCCGGAACTGACGGCCGAAGTGCTCAAGGTGATGGAAGACCTGGCACGCGGCGGCATGACCATGGTGCTGGTCACGCACGAGATGGCCTTTGCCCGCAAGCTGGCCGATGTGCTGGTGTTCATGCACCAGGGCCAGGTGTGGGAGATCGGCCCGCCCGACGAACTCTTCAGCAACCCGAAGACGGCTGAATTGCAGAAATTCGTCTCCAGCGACCTTTGACGAGCACGTTTTCAGCTTGTATGGATTTTTTTTCAGCAGTACCCCTACAATCACTCAGGAGACATCAATGAAAAAACTGTTCAACTTCACCAAGAAGGCCGCCGCCATCGTGCTGGGCCTGACCTGCTTTGCCCAGGCTGCCCACGCCGATGCGCTGGCCGACATCAAGGCGCGCAAGAAGGTACTCATCGCCATCGACCTCGGCGCGCCGCCCTTCGGCATGACCAATGCCAAGCTGGAACCGCAGGGCTCGGATGTGGAAACGGCGCGCCTGCTGGCCAAGGATATGGGCGTGGAGCTGGAGATCGTGCAGGTGACCGGTCCCAACCGCATTCCCTTCCTGATGACCGGCAAGGCCGACATGGTGATCTCGTCCTTCTCCATCACGCCGGAACGCCAGAAGGTAGTCGCCTTCACCCAGCCCTATGGCGCCTCGCAGTTCGTAGTGGCCGCCCCCAAGAGCGAGAACATCAAGAGCCTCAATGACCTGGTCGGCAAGCGCGTGGCCGTGGTACGCGGCAACATGCAGGATTCGCTGCTGACCCCGATCGCGCCCAAGGGTACCAGCATCGTGCGCTTCGATGACGATGCCACCGTGACGGCGGCCATCATCTCGGGCCAGGTCGATGCACTGTGCACGCCCAATTCGCTGGCCTCGGCCATTGCCAAGCAGAACCCGTCCAAGAACCTGGAAACCAAGTTCGCCATCAAGGACATCCCCTATGCCATCGGCCTGCGCAAGGGCGAGCCGGCACTGGAGAAGTGGCTCAACGACTGGATCACCACCAACCTCAAGAATGGCAAGCTGCCCGGCATCTACCAGCAATGGGTGGGCAGCCCCATGCCTGATCTGGCCCAGTTCGCCGCCAAGTAAGACTGTCGTTTCCGGCATGCCGCGCCTGCAACCGGGCCCGGCATGCGCCCGCCGCCCACGCGGCCAGCCTGCAGCATCCACGTTCTCACCGAGATCAACATGAAAGCACACTCTCCCGTCATCCGCCTGAATCCGGTCGATGATGTCGTCATTGCCCGCCAGCAGCTCATTTCCGGCACCGTACTGCAAGACGAAGGTGGCCTCAAGGTCCAGGGCCTCATTCCCGCCGGCCACAAGATGGCCACCCGCGCCATCGCCAGCGGCGAGCCGGTCAAGCGCTATGGCCAGATCATCGGCACGGCCAGCCAGGACATCGCGCCCGGCCAGCACGTGCACACCCACAACCTGGCCATGGCCGAGTTCTCGCGTGAACATCATTTCGGCGCGGACGTGAAACCGGTCGATTTCGTCGCCCAGCCGGCTACCTTCATGGGCATCGTGCGTCCGGATGGCCGCGTGGCCACACGCAACTACATCGGCGTGCTGACCTCGGTGAACTGCTCGGCCACGGCGGCCCGCGCCATCGCTGATTACTTCCGGCGCGATATCCATCCTGAAGTGCTGGCCGACTATCCCAACATCGATGGCGTGGTGGCGCTGACCCACGGCCAGGGCTGCGCGCTCGATTCGCAGGGCGAGCCCTTGCAGATCCTGCGCCGCACCCTGGCCGGCTATGCCACCCATCCCAACTTCGCCGCCGTGCTGGTGGTCGGTCTGGGCTGCGAGACCAACCAGATCTCCGGCCTCATGGAAAGCCACAACCTCAAGGAAGGCGAATACTTCCATACCTTCACCATCCAGGGCACAGGTGGCACCGCCAAGACCGTGGCGCTGGGGATCGAGAAGATCAAGAAGATGCTGCCCAAGGCCAACGACATCAAGCGCGAGCCGGTATCGGCCAAACATCTGACGCTGGGCCTGCAATGTGGCGGTTCCGATGGCTATTCGGGCATCACTGCCAACCCGGCGCTGGGTGCAGCGGTGGACTTGCTGGTGCGGCATGGCGGTACTGCCATCCTTTCTGAGACACCGGAAATCTATGGTGCCGAGCACCTGTTGACCCGTCGTGCGGTGACGCCGGAAGTCGGTGAGAAGCTGCTGGCGCGCATTGCCTGGTGGGAGGAGTATTGCGCCAAGAACGATGCCGAGATGAACAACAATCCCTCGGCCGGCAACAAGGCCGGTGGCCTGACCACCATCCTGGAGAAATCGCTGGGCGCAGTTGCCAAGGGCGGCACCACCAACCTGGTGGATGTCTACAAGTATGCCGAGACCGTGACCGCACGCGGCTTTGTCTTCATGGATACCCCAGGCTATGACCCCATCTCGGCCACCGGCCAGGTCGCCGGCGGCGCCAACATGATCTGCTTCACCACCGGCCGTGGTTCGGCCTATGGCTGCGCACCGGCCCCCTCGCTCAAGCTGGCGACCAACACGGCGCTGTGGCAACGCCAGGAAGAAGACATGGACATCAACTGTGGCGAGATTGCCGACGGGAATGTTACACCGCAGGAAATTGGTGAGCGCTTCTTCCAGATGATCCTCGACACCGCCTCCGGCAAGAAGACCAAGAGCGAACTGCATGGCTATGGGCAGGATGAATTCGTGCCCTGGCATATCGGTGTCTATACCTGATGCTGATGCAGATCATCAGGGCCCGGCTGCGTTTGGGCTAGTGTCATTCACAGTCAATCATGCCGATCCGTATTACCGCGACACAGGTCGCGTAATACGGGCTGCCGGCCAAGCATCCTTGCCTTCGGGCATCCACGCGGATGAGGATGCTTCGCCCGCGGTTGGTGCGGTCCGTCTTCCCCCTGCAGAACAACATATTGTGGCGCCGCCCGCTTCCCGTGTAGTCCGGGTACGCCTCCAACATAAGGAATCAAGAACATGACTCACAGTTACTCGCTCCAGGCACATCTGCCTGAAGACCACGCACAGGCCACGCTGATCGGCCGTCTCTGGCAACCGGGCGTGGGCCCGGTGCTGGTGAGGATTGATGCCGATGGTGCGTATGACCTCACGCTCATCGCCGCGACGTCCAGTCAATTGCTGGAACTCGATGATCCCGCCGCCGCCGTGCGCGCGGCCACCAACATGACGCGCCTGGCCACGCTGCAGGAGCTGCTGGACAATGCCGACGCCGGCCGCCGTGACACTTCGCGCCCCTGGCTGCTGGCGCCCATCGACCTGCAGGCCGTCAAGGCCAGCGGCGTGACCTTCGTGGCCAGCATGCTGGAGCGCGTGATCGAGGAACAGGCACGCGGCGATGCCGGCAAGGCGGAGTCGGTACGCAAGGCGATCACGGCAGTGATCGGTGACAACCTCTCCAGCGTGGTGCCGGGCTCGCCGGAAGCCGCGCGCCTGAAGGAAGTATTGCTGGAGCAAGGCGTGTGGTCGCAATACCTGGAAGTGGGCATCGGTCCGGATGCTGAGATCTTTACCAAGGCGCAACCGATGTCTTCGGTGGGGCTGGGCGATGAGGTCGGCATTCATCCCAAGTCGGCCTGGAACAATCCGGAACCGGAGATCGTGCTGGCCATCAACAGCAGGGGCAAGGTGGTCGGCGCGACGCTGGGCAATGACGTCAACCTGCGCGACTTCGAAGGCCGCAGCGCACTGTTGCTGGGCAAGGCCAAGGACAACAACGCCTCCTGCGCAGTCGGACCTTTCATTCGTCTGTTCGACGCAAACTTTTCAATTGACGATGTACGCCGCGCCGAACTTACAATGCGGGTCGATGGTACGGAAGGCTTCACGCTCAAGGGCAGCAGCTCGATGTCCATGATCAGTCGCGATCCGCTGCAACTGGTGGAACATGCGATCGGGCCCAATCACCAGTATCCGGATGGGCTGGTGCTGTTCCTGGGCACCATGTTCGCACCGACCCAGGACCGCTTCGGTCCCGGCCAGGGATTCACGCATCAGGTGGCTGACATCGTCACCATCTCCACGCCCCGGTTGGGTGCACTGGTGAACACGGTGAACTTCAGCGACCAGACGGCACCGTGGACCTTCGGGCTCACCGCGCTGTTCAAGAATCTGGCCCACCGCAAACTCATTTAATCGCAAAGGAACAAGCATGTCCGCATCCACTGGCCGCCTCGCCGGCAAGACCGTCCTCATCACCGCTGCCGCCCAGGGCATTGGCCGCGCCTCCACCGAACTGTTTGCACGGGAAGGTGCGCGCGTCATCGCCACCGACATCAGCAAGACGCACCTCGATGAGCTGGCCTCCATCGCCGGTGTGGAAACGCATCTGCTGGACGTCACCGATGACGCAGCCATCAAGGCACTGGTGGCCAAGGTCGGCACCGTCGATGTGCTGTTCAACTGCGCCGGCTATGTCGCTGCAGGCAACATCCTGGAGTGTGATGACAAGGCTTGGGACTTCTCCTTCAACCTCAATGCCAAGGCCATGTTCCATACCATCCGTGCGGTGTTGCCTGGCATGCTGGCCAAGAAGGCCGGTTCCATCGTCAATATCGCCTCGGCTGCATCGAGCGTGAAGGGGGTGGCCAATCGCTTCGCCTATGGCGCTTCCAAGGCTGCGGTGGTGGGATTGACCAAGTCGGTGGCGGCTGACTTCGTCTCGCAGGGCATCCGTTGCAATGCGATCTGCCCGGGCACCATCGAATCGCCCTCGCTGAACCAGCGCATCAGCACCCAGGCCAAGGAAACCGGCAAGAGCGAGGACGAAGTACGCGCCGCCTTCGTGGCCCGCCAACCCATGGGCCGCATCGGCAAGGCCGAGGAAGTGGCGGCGCTGGCGCTTTACCTGGCATCGGACGAGTCCAACTTCACCACGGGTTCGATTCACATGATCGATGGGGGCTGGTCCAACTAGGCAGGGAGCTGATGATCAGACAGATCAGATAGGTGATGTAGATCAGGACGGCATGCTTCGCGCATGCCGTTTTTTCTTTGGGGGTGTCCGGTGCTGACAGTGTTGTGGATCAGGTTTATCAATCCAGATCCTCGCGGCATAATGGGCGCTTCCTCACTCAAGCTGACAGGCAAGCCCATGTCCCAGGCCTCCCCCGTGTTTTCCGCAGACACCTTCACGACCGTCTCTCCGAAACCCATGCTGCTGGGCGAATCGCCTTTGTGGCATGCAGAGGAAGGTGCGCTGTACTGGATCGACATTCCCGGCAAGGCGATCCACAAGCGCGTTCTGGCGACCTGGCAGCACCAGCGCTGGGACATGCCGGAAGAGCCGGGCAGCATCGTCAAGCACGCGCAAGGCGGACTGGTGGTGGCTTTGCGTACCGGCATGTTCCATCTCAATACCGGCAATGGTGCGCTGTCGCTGCTGCTGGAGGCGCCTTACGATACGACACGCATCCGTTTCAACGACGGCCGCTGCGACGCCTCCGGCCGCTTCTGGTGCGGCACCATCTATGAGCCGCGCGATCGTGACGGCGGTACGCTGTACTGCTTCGAACGCAATGCACTTCGCGACGCGCATCATGCGGTGGTGACCTCCAATGGCGTGGCGTTCAGCGCGGACCAGCGCCTGATGTATCACGCCAATACGCCGGCGCACCGCATCCATGTGTATGACTATGACCTGGCCACCGGTCAGACCAGCCATTGCCGTCTGCTGCGCCAGTTCGACAGCGACAAGAGCGCGCCTGATTATGGCGGCCGTCCGGACGGGGCGGCTGTCGATAGCGAGGGGGCTTACTGGTGTGCCATGTTTGAAGGGGGCCGGGTGTTGCGGTTATCCCCGCAGGGCGAGATCCTTCAGGAGATCCAGCTGCCGGCGCGGTGTCCGACCATGGTGGCCTTCGGCAGCGAAGATCTGCGCACCCTCTTCATCACGACCGGGCGCAATGGTCGCAGCCAAGCGGAGCTGGCGCAGTATCCTCTGTCTGGCGAAGTGCTGGCCATACGTGTGGATGTGCCGGGCAGACTCGAGTACAGCTATCGTCCCTGAGCCAGCGCCCGCTCTGTGGTAAGGACGCGGCAGAATCTTTCACGCGAGTATGCTTTAGTGATGATTATGAGAGAATACTGCGTCCCGCGGATGCCCTGGCGCCGCGCCGAAAACAAGCAAAGATCCTTCAAAACACTTTACGCGCTGAAAGAGAATCCATGACTAAATTGAAGAGCCTGGTCGCCAAGATCGCTTTTGCTGGCGTCGCCGCCGTTGCCATCCAGTCGCCCAGCTATGCCATCGACGGCATGTCGCTCGAATACGGCACCGGCAACAGCACGCAGCTGGCCCGTATCGGTGCCCAGTTCAACTGGGGTCCAAACTGGAATTTCTGGCAGTCCAATGGCACCCATATCGGTGGCTACTGGGATCTGTCCTTGGCCAACTGGCGCATGAACCACTACAACAACACCAGCGACAGCGGCAACCTGATCGACCTGGGCCTGACACCGGTGCTGCGCTTCCAGCGCGATGATGGCAAGGGTTTCTATGGTGAAGCAGGCATCGGTGTGCACCTGTTCTCCAAGCTCTACCGCAACAATGACAAGGTCTTGTCGACGGCATTCCAGTTCGGCGACCATATCGGCGCCGGCTACGTCTTCGGCAATGGTCTGGACCTGGGTATCCGCCTGCAGCACTTCTCCAACGGCGGCATCAAGGAACCCAACGGCGGCGTGAACTTTGCCGTTGCGCGTGTGGCTTACAAGTTCTGATGACTGCAGACTGAAGTGCTGAAAATGAAGAAGCCGGCTCTGCCGGCTTTTTTATTGTCTGTCGTTTGGGTGTGTTT